>JAYWDL010000356.1:0-3931 GCA_043779865.1 Polaromonas sp. | reverse complement strand
TGACGGAGACCTGTTAGTTCTGACAGGGGTAGCGGCGTTTCAATTTGTTTGCGCGTTTTCAATGAAGGTTCTTTTTCAACGGAGATCTTCATGCAAGTACTCGAACGCACACCGATCCATGAGCCAAGAGCTTTTTTCAACCCTGCTCTCGGCTCCCAGCTGAGAAAGCGCATCGCGCGCGACTTCACCCCACGATGGAATGACCAGTGGGGAGGCAAGTTTGTATTGCACGGCAAAGCTCCTGGCCCCAACGGCATCCGGCTGGATGGAAACGATTACTTGGGCGTCACCGGCCACCCTCGCATTGTTCAAGCGCAGGTCGACTCCTTGCGCAAACAGCAGGAGTTTGTGGTGCAGTCTGGCGTCTTTCATCTTGATCAACACCCTACCCGCGCGCTTGAAGTAGCCCTCGCCGCATGGGTAGGGAAAGACGACGGATTCATTTGCCAGTCAGGCTATTCAGCCAATGTTGGCTTGTTGCAGGCTATCGCAGATGAGCAGACCCCTGTGTATCTTGACTCGCTGGCACACGCGTCGCTTTGGGAGGGTGTCCATGCTGCGAGGGCACCCGCGTTTGCCTTCCGACACAACGACCCCGCTCACCTCGCGCGCATGATCGCCAAACACGGACCCGGGATTGTGGTGGTGGATTCGGTTTACAGCACTACCGGTGCGCTGTGTCCGCTTGCTGAAGTGCTTCAGGTCGCAGAGCATGGGGACTGCATGATGCTGGTCGATGAATCACACTCCCTGGGCACTCATGGGCCGAAAGGCGCGGGCCTTTGTGCCGAACTTGGCTTATCGGACAGGGTGCATTTCATAACCGCAAGTTTGGCTAAGGCGTTTGCAGGACGGGCTGGTTTTTTTACCGCACCGGCACATATGCGGCACTATATTTTTTGCACCAGTTTTCCAAATATCTTTAGTTCTAGCTTGCTACCTCACGAAATTGCAGGGCTTGCGGCTACGCTTGAGGTCATTCGTAACAGTGACGAAGCGCGACAGCGTCTGGAAGCGCACACCAGGCGCCTGCGCGAAAGCTTGAGTGATTTGGGGTATCCGATCCACCACGGTAGCCAACAAATTATTGCCCTTGAGTCTGGAACCGAGCCGGATACGATGGTGCTACGTGACCATCTGGAAGATCGCAACGTTTTTTCCGCTATGTTCTGCGCCCCGGCGACGAGCAGCAATCGAGCCATGATGCGTCTGACGCTGAATTCCGGTTTGATGGACTCGGAACTTGATTATGTCGAGGCTGTCGCCCGTGAAATTGCGCCCCTCGTAAAACCTTGGGAGTGGCCAATAGCGAGACGTGCCCGCGCCCGCTCAAACTGAAAACTAGTCCTGCAGTTGTCTTTCGCCGAGGCCCGCAATAAAGCTATCGTGGCTATTTTCGTGTCCAAGGTTTTGGGATTCTTCGAGTCTGAACAAGGCAGCGTGAAGCTCGGCTGGCTCGCCTGATACGGAGAATGCTGGCCTAGGTTGAGGCTTACCGCCCAAGCCAAGAGCCAGCTGTAGTTCCAGGTCAATAAGTTTTCTGCCGGCCCGAACATCGCCTACGGTGGTCTTATCCCATCCTTGTGATTCGGCCATTTCAGCAAGCTCGCGGAGATTTTCTGTAGGCTCAAGCTGCAGCCAGCTAACGCGACCTTTTGGGTCAAGCGCCAGAACACCGAAAGGCGCACCGATGACTACATGCTCTATCCAGCCTTCCCGACCTGCCATAGCCTCAAGCTCCGAGGAAACTACCGGATTGCAAAGCAAAGCGTGTTGCTCCCGTGACAAGGTTGCACGCCAAGTTTGCTGATGCCTTGGAACCGGCAGATCAAGGAGGCTCTGAATCGTACTTGTTAAACGCAGGCGAAGATCGGGGGATTGCTTGGGGACGAATCGCTCAATAAGCCCGCGATTGAAAGCGGAAACTGCAAGCTGCTCTTCCACGCGGCCAGTAAGCAATACCCGCGAGCCAGTCCAGCCCGTCAATTCGCTCAAAACCTGTAGCCCGCTCATGGCTGGCATGGCGTAGTCCACGACGCAGACCTGAGTGAGCGCAAAGCGCCGCGTGCCGTCCTCGCGCCAATACTTCAGAATCTCAGAAATAAGAGATGCACCTTCTCGCCAACGATTGATGATCTCCTGGTGTCGCCACGCGTCCGATTCCCACTGCGGGGCCTCCTTGCGTAAAGCGTCGACGCATTCGACGGGTCGCAGCATCAGCCGGACATACCAGCCGGGCGGCATGACCTCCGCTAGCATCACGAGATAATCGGAATCATCGTCGAGAAAGACAATCCCTCCAGGGCGGCGGTGCAGTGAAAAGTTCATACGGATTAATTCTCCATGATTGTCTGAGAAACCCAACGAAGACCTATCGGTCCGCGAGCGGCAATTCAATGGTGAACGTTGCGCCGATTGCGTACTCTGATTTCACTGAAATGCGCCCGCCTGCACTTTCGACCACTCGCTGACAAAATGCCAGGCCCAGACCGTGGCCTGTTCCACGGTTGCTTGAAAAAAAGGGCTTAAAAATGTGAGGTACCAGCGCTGCCTCGATTCCCATCCCTTCGTCTCTAACAGCAATACGGCCTTTCCCTTCGAAGAGACCGACGTCGATGCGCAGCGCTCCTTGCGCGTACCTGGAGTCAGCTGCAGCGAGAGAATAAAGTGCGTTTTTTATGAGGTTGTCCAACACCTGCGAAAACTGCGTGCGCGATGAACGAAAGAAGAAGTTGCGATGCACGATGACCTCCAAGCACTCACGCTGACGGCTGGTGGTGAATGGGTAAAACTGCACCGCTTCCTGTACCAATTTCCTCGCATCAACAACCTCGCTGTATCGGGGAAGTTGTAAAAGTTTTGCGTTGGCTATCTGGGTATCAATCTGGTGATTCATGTTTCGAACTAGCGTATGCAGTCGCAGCGCCAGTTTGTCCAGTTGATCGGCGCGTGCTTTGTCAGTCTGACGTTGTGCTTCGAGAATAATTGCGTCGCCTAACAGTGCGGCAGTGGAAAGCGGCGTGCGCAACTCGTGGGCCATGATCCCCATGGTCGTCAGAGTGCTAGCAAGCTGTTCCCGCCGAAGGTTGGCGGAGGAAAGATTGAGGATCAGTGCGCTCAACCATGCAAAGGCAAAAACTACGAGATGGACTGTCCACTGGTACTCGGAAATGGTAGAACTACCGCTGCCCAACAACCGAAACAGGAGCCAAGCAAGCAGACTGCCCGTGACCGTGCCCACAGTAGCCAGGCGCCAGTCAGTCACGAGGTAGTAGATCAGCACCATGGCGGCCATGGCGGCCAGCCAAACCGCATTTCCACTGTTGCAGAGGTACATCCAGCTGAAAAAAACGGGTAGCTCAAGCCAGAAAATCAGACTGAAAATTCGTTGAGTGAGCCGGGAACCGGGATCACGACTGACCCACTTCGTCATCAGGCTGAAGCCGAGCGCGCTGGCGACCATACGCAAGGCCAGGTTTTCGTAAGGCTGCGGCAACCAGACGGACCAAATCCAAGCGAACAGTGCGTTACCGGCAAAAATCGACAGTCCCAACCACCACAGTCGCCTTGGTGATGGATGCAAAATAGGCTCCAATGGCGCGAGTATCAGTTCCTCGCGCAGCCCATGGAGCAAATTGCGCCGCGTTCCAATCTTTGCGTTGAAATAGGCGCCATTCCACTTGCTCATCTTTTCAGCACACCCTGAACATGTTTTGACGACACCTTTGACATTGAACCCTATTGTCTCCGTTCTGTTTCACGCCCACTCATGCCCCTACCTGCTAACTTTGACAGTGTGAGCCTCGACGGCGTGATCAGTGACTGGCTGTGTGCGCTGCGTGAATTTTCAGTGGAGGCGCTGCTGGTGCTGGGCCCGGATCCGTTTGCCGGGCAGGACGACCGGCTGGTGCTGGCGCTTCATCCGCCACGC
>JAYWDL010000355.1:0-3938 GCA_043779865.1 Polaromonas sp. | reverse complement strand
CGGTAAAAATGGCGATATCAGTGGTGCCGGCACCAATGTCGACCATCGCCACGCCAAGCTCCTGCTCATCCTGCGTCAGCACCGACAGGCTGGACGCGAGCGGATTGAGCATCAGCTGGTCCACTTCAAGTCCGCAGCGCCGCACGCATTTGATGATGTTTTCAGCAGCACTTTGCGCGCCGGTCACGATATGCACCTTGGCCTCCAGGCGAATGCCGCTCATGCCGATGGGTTCGCGGACATCCTGGCCATCAATCACGAATTCCTGCGGCTCGACCAGCAGCAGGCGCTGGTCGGTCGAGATATTGATGGCCTTGGCGGTTTCGATCACGCGGGCAACGTCGGCCTGTGTCACTTCCTTGTCTTTGACTGCCACCATGCCGCTTGAATTGATGCCGCGGATATGACTGCCGGTAATCCCCGTAAAGACGCGGGCAATTTTGCAGTCGGCCATCAACTCGGCTTCTCTCAAGGCTTGCTGAATGCTGTGCACGGTCGCGTCAATGTTGACCACCACGCCGCGCTTCAACCCACTGCTGGCGGCAATGCCCAGGCCGGCCAGCTTGAGTTCGCCACCGGGCATGACCTCGGCAACCACAGCCATCACCTTGCTGGTTCCAATATCCAGCCCGACAACCAGATCTTTATATTCTTTGGCCATGTGTTTTACCTTTTCTTTTTCTGTTCGTCTTGGTCACTGATCTCGCCCGTCGTGACGCCCCTGAGCCTGAGGGCATAACCATTGCCGTAACGCAGGTCGGCAGATTCCAGATCCCTGCCAAAGCGTGAGGACACCTGGGTCACGGTGGCGATAAAGCGGCGTATGCGTGGCTGCAGATCAGCCAGTGAGCCATGCCCCAGTTCAATGACGGCACCACTGTCGAGTTGCGCACGCCAGCTGCCCTGGCCGCTCAACTGCAATTGCTCCAGCACAACATCCATCTCTTCAAACAGCGGGGAAAGTGCGCGGTAGGCCTGCAACACCACGGGAGCCTGGCCCTTGGGTCCACTGAGCAGGGGGAGTTCCTCGGCTGCAACGTCGCCCTGGTTGGCTTCAAATACCTCGCCAAAATCATTGACCAGCCGGGCATCGCCCTCAGGACCCCAGTAAGCAACGGCTTTGTGTTCGTGCAGCACTACTCTCAGGCGGTTGGGAAACTGGCGCTGCACCACGGCCCTACGGACCCAGGGCACGGCTTCGAAAGCCGCGCGCGTGGATTCCAGGTCCGCGGTCATGAAGTTGCCAGCCAGCTTGGGCGCCACATTGGCGCGCAGGGTTGCCGTGTTGTTGTGCATCAGGTCACCCCCGACCTGGATGGCACTCAGGTTAAAGAGTGACTGGCGCATCAGCCAGGCCACGCCCAATGCCAGCACCATGACGGCAAATACCAAACCCAGAACGACCGCAAGGGTGTTCATGAGCTTGACGTCCAGCGGCAAGGGTGTTGCTGGCAGGGGCATGGCGCGACTCAAAGTGTGGCTCCGCTGTGGGGTTGATGATCGAGTGCTGCGGTCTTCAAAACCTCAATACAGAGGTCTTCATAGGACATGCCGGCGGCCCGCGCCGACATGGGCACCAGCGAGTGTCCCGTCATGCCGGGCGAGGTATTGATCTCCAGCAGATAGGGCTTGCGCGTGGCCTGGTCGATCATCACGTCAGCGCGTGCCCAGCCACGGCAGTTAAGGGTGCGATAGGCTTGCAGCACAAGTTGCTGGATGGCGGCCTCTTCCCCGGCTGGAAGGCCGCAGGGCACCAGATACTGCGTGGTGTCGGTGAAGTATTTGTTCTGGTAGTCGTAATTGCCCTCGGGAGCAACAATGCGGATGATCGGCAGGGCGCGCGCCTGCTCGCCAGTGCCAAGCACGGGACACGTCACTTCGTCGCCGCTGATGAACTGCTCGCAGAGAATGTCGGCATCCATTTTTTCAGCCAATTCCACAGCCCCGGCCATATCGGCGCGCCCGGTGACCTTGGTCAGTCCCAGGGAGGAACCCTCGCGCGCGGGTTTGACGATCAGTGGCAGCCCGAGCGCATCCGGGATGGCATTGATATTGACATCTGCACTGCCGCAGGCGCCCCGGCGCAGCAGCACGTAACGTGGCGTGGGCAGGTTTTCCGACAGCAGCACGCGTTTGGTCATGACCTTGTCAATGGCCATGCTCGACGCCATGACGCCGGACCCTGTGTAAGGAATGCCCAGCAACTCCAGCGCGCCTTGCACCGTTCCGTCTTCGCCGAAGCGGCCATGCAGCGCAATAAAGCAGCGCGCAAAACCTTCTTTTTTCAGCTCGCCAAGATCGCGTTCAGCCGGATCGAAGGCATGGGCATCAACACCTTGCGAGCGCAGCGCCTGCAAGACGCCGTTGCCCGACATCAGCGAGATTTCACGCTCCGCAGACACGCCGCCCATGAGCACGGCAACTTTTCCAAAATTGAAGGAACGCTGGCTCATGCGCCATGCCCTTCCAGCGCAGTGCGCTCCTGAGTTTGCAGCATGGCAATGACTTTTCCAGGCACCAGCCCAATCGATCCGGCGCCCATGCACATCACGATATCGCCGTCTTGCGCCATGTCCATGATCGCCTGGGGCATGTCATCAATTCCGTCAACAAAAACCGGCTCCAGCTTGCCGCCCACGCGCAGGGCACGCGCCAATGAACGGCCGTTCGCCGCCACAATCGGCGTTTCGCCGGCGGCATAGACTTCGGCCAGCAGAACCGCATCGGCATGGCTGCTGATGACCTTGACAAAATCCTCAAAGCAGTCGCGTGTGCGGGTGTAGCGGTGCGGCTGGAAAGCCAGTACCAGCCGCTGCCCTGGAAAAGCGCCTCGCGCTGCAGACAGCGTGGCGGCCATCTCGACCGGATGGTGACCATAGTCTTCAATCACGGTGAACTGCCCGCCGTCCCTGGCAGGCACCTCACCATAATTCTGGAAACGCCGGCCCACGCCGCTGAACTCAGCCAGTGCTTTTTGCACGGCAGCGTCGGGCACATTGAGTTCGACCGCGATGGCGATCGCCGACAAGGCATTGAGCACGTTGTGCTCGCCCGCCAGGTTGAGCACAACGTCAAGGTCAGGCAGCGTGACGCCGTTGCGGCGCTGCGCAGTGAAATGCATTTGCGCCCCGACGGCGCGCACATTGATGGCGCGCACCTGCGCCTCTTCACCGAAGCCATAGCTGGTAATGGGGCAGGAAACCTGCGGCACTATGTCACGCACGACCGGGTCATCGGTGCACAGGATTGCCGTTCCATAAAAAGGCATGCGGTGCAGAAAATCGACAAAAGCTTTTTTGAGATTGCCAAAATCATGCCCATAAGTCTCCATATGGTCGGCATCGATATTGGTGACCACGGCCATGACGGGCAGCAGGTTCAGGAAAGAAGCGTCTGATTCGTCGGCTTCCACCACGATGTAGTCACCTGACCCCAGCTTGGCGTTGGCACCGGCGCTGTTGAGCCGGCCACCGATCACGAATGTCGGGTCCAGGCCGCCTTCGGCGAGCACACAGGCCACCAGGCTGGTGGTGGTGGTTTTGCCATGGGTGCCGGCAATGGCAATGCCCTGCTTCAGACGCATCAGCTCGGCCAGCATCAGGGCGCGCGGCACCACGGGAATGCGTTTTTCGCGTGCCGCGAGCACCTCGGGGTTGCCAGCCTGTACGGCCGTGGAGGTCACGACGGCATCAACATTCACCAGGTTGGCGGCGTCGTGGCCGACAAACGTCTTGATGCCCAACCCGGCCAGGCGCTGCAGCGTGGAGCTGTCGGACAGGTCAGAGCCGGAAATAACATATCCCAGGTTGTGCAGAACTTCGGCAATGCCGGACATGCCCGAGCCACCCAGCCCGATGAAATGAATGCGCTTGATGGCGTGCTTCATCGTGCAAGCTCCTCGCAGGCAGCCACAACACGGGCAGTGGCATTAATTTTTT
>JAYWDL010000354.1:0-3939 GCA_043779865.1 Polaromonas sp. | reverse complement strand
CGCCGCGCAACGATCAGCACATGCACGCCCTCGCGCACCAGCGCCTGCGCGCAGCCAAAACCCAGCCCCTTGCTGGCGCCACACACCAGCGCCCATTTGCCGGCAATACCTAAATCCATAGCAATTCCTTGATGTCTTGAAAGCGGGGAAAACGCCCATAATACGAAGTTTGACCGTCAGGCGGGAACGGCTTGCAGGCTGCTGAAATACTGGTTTTGACCGAGAAATTTTACGGAAACAATGGTCACTTACCCCTTGGCAAAGTCAAAAAAATCGTTTGTAAACCGTTTTATGAGGTCGAGAATTTTTCATCATGAGCTGCCGATAGGTGTTTCAGCAGCCTGTTAGGGGGCTTGATAGCTGAAGGGCTTGTCTTTTTTTGAAATCGTCAACCAACATTGACAAAAAGTAAATTTTATAAAAAATTTGTTAAAAATATGTAAAATTATTAGCAATATGAAATACGTTACAGAAAACTGCTTGTGCAGTTCGTCGAAGCGAAACAAAGCTCTCGCATTGAGCTTGATGGCATGCTTATCTTTGAACGCCTGCAGTCCAGCAGCACTGGCACCTAACAGCACCTTGATGAAGAGCAGCCTCCCGCCAGCAGCAATGAATTCAACCTACGGCCAAGCCTTGCGCGTCATTGTGAAATTCAGACAAACAGTGCCCTACCGTGATGAGATCTTCCTGCAGGACATCGCCCAAAAAATTCACGCGCGCATCACTTACATCAGCAGCGTGTCGTTGGATACCCATGTTTATCAAATCAAGTCCCAGCCTGGTCAAAGCCACGCGGACATTCTTCGGAGCCTGTCAGGCATCCCAGTAGTGCTGCACGTCGAAGCAGACGCTCTAGCTCAACCGTTCTGAACAGATCAACCACGGCATGTCGGAGAAGCCCTGCGGTACATAAAGTATCCGACGGGTCGCTCATGCACATCTTTTTTTCGACTTCAACCCTCAAGACGTAAAAATGAAAATCAAACCCAAACATTTTGCGGTCTCCGTCATAGCGCTGTCTATTGCTACCATAGCTGCCGTATCCACGGCTCAGCTGGCACCTCAGGAAAAAATCTTTCCCAAGGCACAGGCCTCGGCCTTCGCTGGACCGCTGCAAACCGAACGACAGTTTGACCGCCTGATTATCAAATTCAAGGATCAAGCCGTTACCCGCGCGGGTGTGTTTGACTTCAACGCAGCCCGCAATCAGGTGTCAATACTTCAGACCAGTACAGTATTGAAGTCACTTAACACCAGCGCAGCCAGCTTGTCCTACCTGAAATCGCTAACCTCAGAGACCCACGTTGCCATCACAGGCCAGAAGCTGAACCGTGCAGAATTATTGGCGCTGGCCAAACAAATCGAACAGGACCCCCGGGTGGCCTATGCGGAGATCGATGAAATAGTCCAGCCCCAGTTCACTCCGAACGACCCGTCCTACCAGGACCAGCAGTGGCATTACCAGGCCGCAACCACATTCCCGGGCGGTACCAACCTGCCAGCCGCCTGGGACAGTTCTACGGGTTCCGGTGTTGTAGTAGCCGTCATCGACACCGGTTTCCGGCCACATGCGGATCTGGCTGCAAATCTGTTGCCAGGCTATGACTTCATCACTAACCTTACTATGGCCAACGATGGCGATGGACCCGACAGCGACGCGTCAGACCCAGGAGATGGGCACTTGGCCGGCGCCTGCGGTACTGGCAGTCCTGCCAGTAACAGCAGTTGGCATGGCACCCATGTGGCAGGCATTATCGCTGCAGTCACCAACAACGGCGTAGGCGGGGCTGGTGTGGCATTTGGCGCGAAAGTCCTGCCGGTGCGCGCGCTCGGGGTCTGTGGCGGCTTTAGCTCTGACATTGCTGCCGGCATGCGGTGGGCGGCAGGGCTGAGCGTACCGGGCGTTCCGGCCAATCCCAACAAGGCCAAGGTACTGAATCTGAGCCTGGGCAGTAGCGGATTGTGCAGTCTTACCTTTCAAAATGCCGTAAATGACGTGCGCAATGCGGGCAGCGTGGTGGTGGCGGCCACAGGCAACGACGGACAGATCGGTGTCGGTCAACCCGCCAATTGCGCCGGCGTGATCGCGGTGACTGCCCATACCAAGCTGGGCGACCATGCAGGCTACGGCAATATCGGCACTGGAACTACCATCAGCGGCCCTGGCGGTGGGATGGGTGTCATGAATCTCGCTGGAGACGGCGCCGAGGTGTACTCCACGTTAAACGCGGGAACCAGCTCCCCCGGGGCAGACAGCTACGGGGCAAAGTCAGGTACCAGCATGGCCACACCCCATGTGGCGGGCGTTGCGGCCCTGCTGGCCGGCCTGCAGCCTGCGATCGCACCGGACATTTTGAGCGCAGTGCTGACCAGTTCGGCCCGAGCGTATCCGCCAGGCACGTTTTGCACGACTCCCCAGTACAGCCCTTACTGCGGCGCTGGCCTCGTCGATGCAAAGACAGCCATCGACCGCCTCAATTCTTTGGCGCCCACAGTGGTGGCGTCTATCGGTCAGGCCGGCATACAGCGCACCGGCTCCAACATTACAGTCAATGCAGCAGCTTCGGCGGGCAGCAGCGGTAACGCCATGTTCAGCTACCAATGGACTCAACTTGCAGGCCCCCCTGTCAGCTTGAACAGCACTACAGCGGCTAGCACCTCGTTTTTAGCCCCAACCCCTGGGGCCAGCTACACATTCAAGGTAAAAATCACCGATGGTTCCGGCTTGGTTGCCTCAAATCAAGTCAGTGTCACTTCCAACACGGCGCCAGTTCTAAAACCAATTCCAGACCAAACCCTGGTTCTGGGTGGAAATTTGAGTTTTACCGCCTCGGCGACTGATGCAGAAAATAATCCCACAATATTTGTCGCCACAGGCCTGCCCACGGGTGCCAGCTTTGATGCAGCCACTGGCGTATTTACCTGGAATGCAGCTGGCCCCGCCGGAAACTACAGCTTCACCATCACGCCCAACGATGGTACTTTCAGCGGAACCCCGCAGACTGTGTCGATTGCGGTCACGGCACCTGCCGCCCTCAGCGGCGGTGGTGGCGGATCAATGGGCTGGCTTGACGTGTTCGCCCTGCTTTCACTGACGGCACTCGGCGTGTACTTTGGGCGCCGTCACGGCACGCAACGTTAAAACCAGGAACACCAGGCCGATACCACCCAGCGCACCCGCAACATGGGCTGGGTGGTAAACAGGAAAACTCCATCCGCCCAGTGGCGCTTCAAGCGTGCTGCTTACCTGCAGCCAAAGCTTCAAGGCCATAAAGCCCAACACGGCAATGGATAGCCCGAGCGTCCAGCGTGACGATGACACACTGATCGAATTGCAACCCTCGTCCGCAGACTGGCTTAGTGGACGAGCTGCAAAGGCCATACTCACGGCATTGCCGGCCAACAGCCCATGCAATGCCCCCGAAGCTCCCGCGTAATAGCTGCAATTCGGATCAAGCGCCACCACAACGGCCACCCCCATGTAGCCGCCGCACAACGCCAGCAACTGAAGGGGCCAACGAAGCCAAAAACCGCTTGTGAAAACGATCATCACAAACGCAAAGGCATTTCCCGCTGCATGCCAGTTGCTCAAATGTACCAACTGTGAGGTCAATACCTGCCATACTGCTCCCCGCTCGTAGCTAGCCCGTGAAAACTGCAACAGCTCAGACGCCCCCGGCCATATTTGCAGCCCCAGCGTTAGTAGTACGAAAAGAGTTGCGAGACAGACCCGCGTCGCTGGACAGCCCACCCACTTTATTCCTGGCCGGAGATTAAATACCCGATATACCGGTGGCCACATGCAGGAACCTAACTCAATAAGTCCCGGGATACGCACCGCCGTCGGCCAGCACATTCTGGCCCGTCATGTAGCCGGCATGCACGCTGCACAGGAAAGCGCAGATGGCGCCGAACTCTTCGGGCGTGCCAAAGCGC
>JAYWDL010000353.1:0-10978 GCA_043779865.1 Polaromonas sp. | reverse complement strand
GATGCGTCAGGCATATTCGCCAAAATCGCCCGGCCACTGGCGCCGACCATCACTTTCTCGCGAAAGCCCACACCACACTTGAAGCTTAATGGTTGTGCACTGGGTATCTCAGCCACGCAAATCCGATACCCGCCCTGCGGGATAAACAAGGCTACGGTTTCACCGGTTTTCTCCCATAGCCTGCGCATCATCGGCTGCGCTACCTGACTAATGTCCTGTCATTCACTTACGTCATTGCGAGCGTAGCGCGGCAATCCATGGCTGCGCTTTCCCGAAGATGAATCGCCACGGCCTGCGGCCTCGCGATGACGAGGCTATGCGCAGGTCTCGTGACAACCGAAATAATGTCATAAATCACAGAAAAATCATGAGGAACTGTTCACGCGTGCCTCACCCAGCCAGCGGCTAAACAGCAGGCCTGCGGCAGCGCCGACGGCTTCGGCGATCACAAAACCCGGCGCGCTGGCGGGTGCAATCCCGGCAAAGCTGTCAGTCAGCATGCGCCCCAGCACCGCCGCCGGGTTGGCAAACGAGGTACTGGCCGTGAACCAGTAGGCCGCACCGATGTAGCAGGCCACCAGGGCAGGCGCCCTGGCGGGCGGTGCGCGCAACACGACAACCATGAGACCGGCAGTGGCGACGGCTTCTGCCAGCCACTGGCCCCAGCCGCTGAACGCGCCAGCCGCAGTCCAGCCACCGCGCAGCTTGCTGCTGACTTGCAGCACGGACAGGTCAAACATGGCGTGCGCAGCCCAAGCGCCGGCAATCGCGCCCAGCAATTGAAATGCTATAAAAAGAAGAGCAGCTTGAGCCCGTCTTTCATGCGGAAGCGAGCTTTTTGACCATAAAACAAGCGTCACCAGCGGATTGAAGTGGGCGCCGCTTACCGGGCCAAGCACTTCAATTAAAACGTAGAGCGCAAACACGGTCGCGGCTGTATTGGCCAGCAGGGCCACAGCCATGTTTCCGGCGCTCAGGCGCTCGGCCATGATGCCCGAGCCGATCACGGCGCAGAGCAGGGCGGCAGTGCCCAGAAACTCCGCCAGGAGCTGGTTTTTTAGCGGGCGCTCGGGGGTTTTGCAAGGTACGGGGTTTACAAGGCTCATGGTGTGCTGGCCAGAAAAGTCAGGTTGAGTCGATCAGAGAGATTCATGTGCTATAAAAATAATAGCTGCTTGCGCCCTTCAGTCGTGCGCTGGAGGCCGAAATGGCATTGAATCGTCAGCAAGCCGCCGCCGCGCCGGCGCCGCAGGCCTGACCTTCGCAGCAATGCTCGGTCAGGTAGGCCAGCAGCGCGTTCATGCGCTCGATGTTGGCCCGGTAAATCAGGTTGCGGCCGCGCGGCTCGCTGCTGACCAGGCCTGAATGGGCCAGTTCCTTCAAATGAAAAGACAGCGCGCTGGGCGCCACGGCCAGTTGTTCGGCCATCACGCCCGGTGTCAGCCCGCCGGGACCGGCCACCACCAGCGCCCGGAAAGCGCGCAGGCGCTGCGCCTGGGCCAGCGCAGCCAGCGCCTTGACGGCGGAGGGTTCGTCCAGTGACATCAAAACTTCGGTGGGGGCTATTGTTTCCATCATTCAACTATAATTGAATCATCAAATCAACGCAATTTCCCGCTCAGGGGGAAGCGTTTTAAAAAGGAGTATGAAGCGAATGTTCAACATCAAGATTTATCACAACCCGAAATGCGGCACCTCGCGCAATGTGCTGGCACTGATCCGCAACACCGGCATGGAGCCCGAGGTCATCGAGTACCTGTTGACGCCGCCCACGCGGGAAACGCTGGCGGCGCTGATCGCGCAAATGGCCGTCCCCGTCAGGGAGGTGATGCGGCGCAAGGAAGCACTGTATGACGAGCTGGCGCTGGACAACCCTCTGCTCGGCGATGACGCGCTGATCGATGCGATGCTGGCCCATCCGGTGCTGATCAACCGGCCCATCGTGGTCACAAAGCTGGGCGCGCGCCTGTGCCGCCCGTCGGAAATCGTGCTCGACATTCTGCCCCTGCCGCAACGCGCCGCTTTCGCCAAGGAAGATGGCGAGCCGGTTATCAACGCGCAGGGAGAGCGTGTTGCCGGACGCTAATTCCCTTGCCGTGGACCTTCCCAACATCGACCCGGCGCTCTTTGTGTCGCCCACGCTGGAGCGGCTGCAAACGCCGGCGCCCAGCACCCATCCGCCGCGCATTTTGCTGCTCTATGGTTCGGTGCGCGAACGCTCCTACAGCCGCCTGGCGAGCGAGGAGGCCGCCCGCCTGCTGCAGGCCATGGGCGCCGAGACCCGGACCTTTGACCCGCGCGGCCTGCCGCTGCCCGACGACGCGCCCGACGCGCATCCCAAGGTGCAGGAGCTCAGGCAGCTGGCGCAGTGGGCCGAAGGCATGGTCTGGTGTTCGCCTGAACGCCACGGCGCCATGACAGGCATCATGAAATCGCAAATTGACTGGATACCGCTGGCCCTTGGCGCAGTGCGGCCCACGCAAGGCAAAACGCTGGCGCTGATGCAGGTTTCGGGCGGCTCGCAGTCGTTCAATGCCGTTAACCAGATGCGCATTTTGGGCCGCTGGATGCGGATGCTGACCATTCCCAACCAGTCCTCGGTGGCCAAGGCGTTCCTGGAGTTTGACGAGGACGGCCGCATGAAACCCTCGGCCTGTTACGACCGGGTGGTGGACGTGATGGAAGAGCTGCTCAAGTTCACGCTGCTGACGCGCGACGTGTCGCCCCATCTTGTGGACCGCTACAGCGAACGCAAGGAAAGTGCTGAAGCGTTGTCGAAACGGGTCAATCAGGCTAGCATCTGAATTTTTCACTTGGCTCTGGCATGGCAGCCCCGGGGCAAGGGCAAGGTTCAAAGGCAATTCAAAGCCAGTGGCTCAAGAATTGGATTTTTAATTCAAAAACCAAGTTCATGAAGCTGTTTTCCATCACTTCTTATCTGGTGGCCGTCACCGCACTGGCTGGCTGCATGGCCGCTCCTCCGCGACCTGCAAGCGTCGCCCGCGGCGATTACGTTTCAACCCAGGCCTATGTCGCGCGCCTTATTCAACACGAGATGGACAAAAACGGGGTGGCCGGCCTGAGCATCGCACTGGTGGACGACCAACGCGTGGTCTGGTCCGGGGGTTTTGGCTTTGCCGATCTTGAACGCAAGACGTCGGCAAGCGCCAGAACCGTCTACCGGGTCGGCTCTGTTTCAAAGCTGTTCACCGCCACCGCAGCGATGCAGCTGGCAGAACTTGGCCAACTCGATATTGACCAACCGGTACAAAAAGTATTGCCCAGCTTCGCCCCCAAAACGCGCCAGCCGCAGACGGCCATCACACCGCGCCAGCTGATGACGCACCATTCAGGCTTGCCGCGCGACAGGGCTGAAGGCTTTCAGAATCCGGAGCCCCGCTTCTTTACCTTGCTGGTGAATGACGCCCACGACGACTACGTGGCCTATCCGCCAGACACAGTCTTTTCGTACTCCAACGTCGGTGTGTCCCTGCTGGGTAGCGTGGTTCAAAACCTCAGCGGCTTGCCCTTTGCGAACCACATGCGGCAGTCGGTTTTGGCACCGCTGGGCATGGCAGACTCGTCATTCGATGCCGGGCCATCGCCCTCGGCGCTGATGGCCAAAGGCTATGACGGACGTCAAGCAGTATCCGAAACCCCTTTGCGTGACGTGCCTGCCGGTGGGCTTAATTCGAGCGTGACGGACCTGAGCCGCTTCATGGCCATGGTGTTTGGCGATGGCGCTTCCGGTGGCCGTCAAATTCTCAAACCCGAGACAGTCGCCGAGATGCTGCGGCCGCAGAATACGGCCGTTGAACTCGATCGCAACTTTCGCGTCGGTCTGGGCTGGATGTTGAGTACCCTGGGCCAAAGCACGCTCCAAAATGCCGGGCCAGTGGCGCACCATGCAGGCTCCATCGGCATGTTTCGCAGCCAGATGTATGTTTTGCCAACGCACAAGCTGGGCGTGGTGGTGCTGGCCAATTCAGGCGGGAGTCAGCGTGTGGTTGATCACATTGCGACCGAAGCGCTGGCGCTGGCGCTGGAGGCAAAAACCGGCATTCGCCAGCCAGAGCGCACAAGGGCGGCGTGGGCCGATGACCCCCTGCCTGCAGACGCATTGCGGGACTACGCAGGTGACTACACCACGGTCGCCGGGCTTGTGCGAATTCGACCCGAAGGTAAAGGCCTGCGGGCCGACGCAGCCGGCCACAGTTTCGATGTACGGCCGCGCAAGGATGGCCTGTTGGGTCTTGATTACGCGCTGCTCGGCTTGGTGCGCCTGGATTTGGGCACACTTGGCGATATTGGCTTTTCCCGCCCTTCGGCAGCGGGTCGCGATCTGCTGATTGCCCATGTTGGCGCGCAGGAACTGCTGGTGGGGCAGCGGATTGTGCCGCCCGCCACTCTGGGCTTATGGCGACAACGTCTGGGAAACTATGAGATCACCAACCTGAACGGCGACCGCAAAGTCATCGAGCGCATTCGCCTTGTTGAAGAGCGTGGCTTCCTGATTGTTGAAATGAGTATGACGGACGAACCCGGGCAGACCCAGCGGATGGTGCTCAAACCCCTGTCTAACACTGACGCGCTGCTGCTGGGGCCATTGGTCGATGGCGGCGAAACGGTTCGCAGTGTCATGGTGAACGGCGTTGAACACCTGGCCTATTCGGGCTATCTTGCCCGAAAAAAATAGGCTGCTCTGGCAAGGCTCAAGCCGAAGCTGCGGCTGCTGCAGCCCATCGCCGCTGCACTGGACGCCTATGCGGTGCGGGAAGCCGAGTTGCACGCCGCTGAAAAGCGTTTCTTTGCCGACGCCGCCCACGAGATGCGTACGCCGCTAGCGGTGATTGGCGCGCAAGCCCATGTGCTGTCGCAGGAGCGTGATGTTGCGCGGCACCCCGCCTTGCTCAAAACCTTGCAGATGGGTGTGCAACGCGCGGGCGACGTGCTTTCCAAAGTGTTGACGCTGTCACAGCTGGACGCTGCGGGTGCCGCTTCGACGATCACGCTGAAAACGGTGGATTTAGACGGGCTGCTGCGCGAGCGCGTAGAGGAACACGCCATGCGTGCGGTTGACGGCGGCCATGACATTGGGCTGTGCGAAGGCCCCGCTGTTGCCATAAGCATCAACGCAGCCCTGGTCAGTGCCGCCATTGATAACCTGATCGACAACGCCCTGCGGTATTGCCCTGACGGCAGCCACATTGATGTGTCGTGGGGGCAGCAGGGCGGGCACGCATGGTGGGCCGTGGAAGATGATGGCCCTGGCATCCCAGTCGCGCATCGGGAGCGCGTGTTTGAGCGCTTTGAACGCGGCGCTGGTTCGCACGAGGTGACAGGCAGTGGCCTGGGCCTGTCAATCGCGCGCGAAGTGGCGCACAAGCATGGTGGCCTGTTGCGTCTTGAGGTGCCCGCATCGGGACGCGGTTGCCGATTTGTGATGGTTTTGCCGTGTCACCCTGGCTGATCTTCCCGTCAGTGCGGGTTGCAAGCATGAAATCTGTGCTCTCGATGTAACCTTTTTTATCCTCACCGGTATAAGGAACAGACACTTTCGTCTGCACCGGTAAAGGCTGGGGAATATGCATCATTTGTATTGGAGCGGCGATTGACCGTCCAGGCCATCCTGCACCGCATCGCAACTGGCGAGCAACAGGCCTTTGCCGAACTGGTAGACCTGTACCAGCGCCCGCTGTTCGGCTTTTTAGGCCGCATGGGCATGGGTCAGGCTCAGGCAGAAGACATTGCTCAAGAGACTTTTTTGCGAGCCTGGACGCATCTGCACAGCTTTGATGCAGAGCGTGCGCAGTTTGGCACATGGCTTTTTACCATCGCCCGGAATCTGGCTTGCAACGCCCTGCAATGTTCACCACCGCAGCGCGAAATACAGGACGCAGAAATACCCGAGCAGCCTTGCAAACAACCCGGTCCGGCGCAAACCCTGGAACGCGCGCAACAACATGCGCAGTTGCAATCCGCTCTGCGCCAATTGCCCAAGGCTGATCGCAGCGCTCTGGCGCTGGTGTATGTGCATGAGCTGGCGCTTGCTGACGTCGCGCGCATAGAGGGTGCCAGTCTTGCCGCCATCAAAACCCGCTTGCACCGCGCCAGAGAGAAGCTGCGTGAGTTACTGCAATCAACTCTTCGATCGGAGACCCGCAATGAATGACGACCTGGAGGCGCTTTTACAAGACGATTTTCTGCGCCCACCACCGCACTTTAGCCAGCGTGTGATGCAGCGCATCCAGCCGCTGCCGCGTCATACGTCGCTGGCTTATGCCCCTGCGTTTGCATCGGCCAGGCCGCTGCCCAACTTGTGGAGCCGCCTGCGCTGGCTCGCTACCGCCACGGGTCTGGTCGGCGGCGGCATGCTGGGACTGAGCCAGCTTGCCAGCTTCGTTTTTGGCCTGTGGGTAGCAAGCTCAGCTATTTGAAACACCTTTAATTCAAGAAAAAGGAGAAAACCATGTATCCCGCACCCCCCCTATCATCCGCAACGACACCCGTCCAAACGCCCGTCATGACCCGACGCAAACCGGTACTTGCAGCGCTCGCTTCGCTGGTTCTGCCGGGCTTTGGGCAGTTTTACAACGGCGACCTTAACCGCGCCATTTGGCTTTTTTTGAGCTTTGCCCTGCTGTGTATTCCCGCCGTGGCGCTGATCGCGCTGTACCTGCCTGACCGTTTGATGCTGCCAACCCTGCTGCTGGGTCTGGGCGCAACCGTCGGTGTTTGGGGCTATGCAGTAGGGGACGCCTGGCGCAGCGCCCGTCGAAACATAAGTAGCCCGGCCAAGGCATGGCAAATGAGCGGGGTCTACGCCCTGGTGTTCGTGCTTTGCGATTTGCTCGCCCTGCCACTGCTCACCCTTTATGTGCGGCAACACCAGGTCGAGCCATTTCGGATTCCTTCCAGCAGCATGGAGCCGAGCGTGCGCGCAGGCGACATGATTTGGGCCGACAAGCGTTACAACTGCCCCGGCTGCCAGCAAGGCGTTCACCGCGGTGATATCGCCATCTTTGCCTACCCTAATGACCGCAGCGTTCGCTACATCAAGCGCGTGATTGGCCTGCCTGGGGACCATATTCAGCTCAAGGACCGGAAAATCTCGGTCAATGGCCAAGTGCTTCAACGCACAGCAGCAGCGTCATCCGAAGGAGCAGTGACAGAGTCAATAGGCGAGCGCCAATGGCAAGTTCAGTGGAGCGAGCCCTTAGCCACTACGTCCACTGCAAAGCCCATCGCGACGATTCCATCCTTGAACCGCGCTGAAATCGCCCCGGTTAAAGATCTGCAGTTCACCGTGCCAGACGGCCAGGTATTTGTGCTGGGCGACAACCGGCTTAACAGCATAGACTCGCGCAACTTCGGTACTGTGCCCATGCAAGACATCCTGGGCCGGGCGCGGCAAGTCTGGTTTTCTTACGATCAGAACGGGGTGCGCTGGGGCAGACTGGGGCAGGTGCTGGAATAACTGTCCACGCGAACAAAAAAAGCATCAGACGCAGAGAAGAATCGCCCAGAATTCGGGTTCGATCCAGTCTCATGGGTAACGCCTGTCACTGACTTTGAATCATGGGTATTTTCCTTTTTCACCGATTCAAGCCCGCTGCTGAGTGCGACTTTCGTACACGGCCAAGACTTGGCTTGCCTTCACGTGCCCCGCCGGGCACGCATCGGGCGCCGTCACACAATTGCCATTGAACTGACACGAGTGCGTCACTCGCGGCTTTCACAATTCTTACCATCAACAGCACGATGGAGTACGCAATGGGAATGGATTTGAATCAGAACGGTGAGCTGAAAACAGGCATGGACCGCCCTGGCAATGCCGCAATTCACGACCTCGACTGGCAGCGTCTGCGGATTCTGCGCTGCACCGCCCAGGCCATGGCCAGCAGTCCCGGAGGCTTGCGCTTCAAGGCGGGCACCCGGCCCTGGCTGGAGGGGCTTTCAGTGGGCCGGTCCGATTTGGCCGTAATGAACAGCCGACGCAGGGATGCGCTTGCGCGGCCCGCTGCCGATTGACCGTTTAGTGCTTGCCGCCCCTTCAACGGGGCTTTTTTACGGCCTGACCGGTTGTTTGATCCGGTGAGGTCTAGCGGGGTGCAATCAGCCCCAAACCAGGAGTTATTCATGAAAGAACTGCCCAATCCCACCTTTGCATTGTCGCCAGTCGCAATGCCACGGGGGTCACTTCATCAAAGCTCTCATGCGCTCATTGCCGCCCCTGTGGGCTTTGTTCCGGTGCTTTCAGAGGGCAAAATCTCGGTGAGTTGGGCCCGCCACCAGGACGAAGTGCGGCAGGCACAGCGGCTGAGATACCAGGTGTTTGCCCTGGAGATGGGCGCCACGCTGGCCAAAACCCTGCCCGGCCATGACATCGACCTGTTTGATGATTACTGCGAGCACTTGCTGGTGCGCGATGTGGCCAGCCAGCAGGTGATTGGCACCTACCGGGTGCTGACCCCGACACAGGCCAGGCGCGCTGGCAGCACCTACAGCGACACCGAGTTTGACCTGACCCGGCTGCGGGGCCTGCGCGAGCGCATGGTCGAGCTGGGCCGCAGCTGTGTGCATGCCGACCATCGGCACGGCGGCGTGATCCTGGCGCTCTGGGGTGCGCTGGCCGAGTTCATGGCGCGCAACCAGCTCGACACCATGATCGGTTGCGCCAGCATTCCGATGCAGCACAATGGCGTGCATGGTGGACATGCAGCGGCCAGCATCTGGCGCCAGGTGAAGCAAACGCACCTGGCAGCCATTGAATACCGCGTCACGCCGCGCCTGGCCTTGCCAGTCGAGCAGCTCGATGATTCGCTGGAAGTGGAGCCGCCCGCCCTGATCAAGGGCTACTTGCGCCTGGGCGCCAGGGTACTCGGTGCGCCCGCCTGGGACCCGGACTTCAACTCGGCCGACTTGCCGATGATGATGCGCCTGGCCGATTTGCCGGCACGCTATCGCAAGCATTTTTCGGCCAATCCGGCAGGGGCTTGACGCCTGCCGGGCCGGGGCGAAAGGTTTGCTCCTGTCAGTTCACCATCACCAGTTTGCCTTTCACCCCGCGCGAGCCCATGTAGGCATAAGCCGCCTTGAGTTCTGCCATCGGCATGGTGCGGTCAATTACCGGCTTGATTTTGCCTTGCGCATACCACTGCGCCAACTCGGCCATTGCGCTGGCGTTGGCCTCGGGCTCCTGTTTGGCAAAGCCGCCCCAGAACACGCCAACGATGGAGGCACCCTTGAGCAGCGTCAGGTTCAGCGGCAGCGACGGAATCGCGCCGGCCGCAAAACCCACCACCAGGTAACGACCGCGCCAGGCAATGGAGCGAAAAGCCGGTTCTGCCAGATCGCCGCCTACCGGGTCATAAATCACGTCGGGGCCTTTGCCATCGGTCAGGAGCTTGAGGGCATCGCGCAGGTTTTCAGTGCTGTAGTTGATGGTCGCATCGGCGCCAATCGATGTGCAGAGGGCACATTTTTCGTCGGTGGAGGCGGCGGCGATCACCCGGGCGCCCAGCGCCTTTGCAATCTGGATGGCCGAGGTGCCAACGCCGCCAGCAGCGCCCAGTACCAGCACGGTTTCGCCAGCCTTCAGTTGCGCACGGTCCACCAGCGCATGGTGCGAGGTGGCGTAAATCATGATGAAGGCCGCCGCATCCACAAACGAAAAATCTGCCGGCAAGGGCATGCACAGCGCGGCGGGGGCAATCGTGTGGGTCGCAAAGCCGCCGGTACCCGACAGGCAGGCAACACGCTGGCCAACCTGCAGGTGCTTCACGCCCTCGCCAACTGCCTGCACCACGCCAGCGTATTCGGAACCGGGCACAAAGGGCAATGGCGGCTTGATCTGGTATTTGTTCTGGACGATCAGCAGATCCGGAAAATTCAGGCTGGCAGCCTTGATCTCGATCAGCACTTCGCCTGCCTTGGGCTGCGGCACAGGCAACTCTGTCCAGGTGAGGGCGTCAACGCCGGTGGGGTTTTCACAAAGCCAGGCATGCATGAGGAGGTCTCCGAAAATAAGGGGAAAAACAGGATCTGGCACAAGGCAAGGGTACTCGATGAAATCGATCCGACCTATGCATCATAGGCAAAGTTGCTCGCTGGACACCCCGGAAAACCCGTACTTTCTGTCACAGCTGTGACCGTAGAATCGCACCATGAAAATTTTGATCTGTAACGATGATGGTTACCAGGCCAGCGGCATCATTGCCCTGTACGAAGCGCTGAAAACCATTGCCGATGTCGAGGTGGTGGCACCGGAGCAAAACAACAGCGCCAAGTCAAATGCGCTGACCCTGCATTCGCCCATGTATGTGCAGACGGCAGCCAACGGTTTTCGCTACATCAACGGAACGCCTGCGGACTGTGTGCATATTGCCCTCACGGGGCTGCTGGGTTACCGTCCGGACCTGGTGGTGTCGGGTATCAACAACGGCGCCAACATGGGCGACGACACGATTTATTCAGGAACGGTAGGCGCCGCCATGGAGGGCTATCTCCTTGGCATTCCGGCCATCGCGTTTTCGCAAACCGAAAAAGGCTGGGCTTATGTTGACGTGGCCGCCCGGCGGGCACGCGAGCTGGTGCAGCAACTGATGCCTTCGCTTGAAGCAATGGCCGAAGGCGGGCAGCCAACGCTGGCGCCCTGGCTGCTCAATGTAAATATTCCCAATCTGCCCGATGGCCAGATCCACGGCGTGAAAGGGGCCAGGCTAGGGCGCCGTCATGCAGCCGAGCGTGTCATCACGCAGACCAGCCCGCGTGGCGAAACCATGTACTGGATTGGCGGCGCCGGCCCTGCCAAGGAAGCGGGCGAGGGCACCGACTTCCATGCCACAACGCATGGCTATATTTCCATTACGCCATTGCATGTGGATTTGACGGACCATGAGCGGCTGCCGTACTGGGCACAAACCGCAGCCAGGCTGACCCGGATGCACTGAAAGGTATTTAGCATGAAGATACCGTT
>JAYWDL010000352.1:0-3944 GCA_043779865.1 Polaromonas sp. | reverse complement strand
TCTTTCGAACGCCCGCTCGAGCGGACTCTTTAGTGCTTCGAGAGCTTTGTCACGTAGCGCGTGCCTTATCCTTCGTTGTTCTTCCTTTTCAAGGGATTCTGGCGTTGCGAACCCGTTGGTTACGTTCGCAGCTGATTTCGTGACTTCGACCAATGAGTCACTGTTGCTGATGAGTTCGACTTTTGGATTATCTGAATTTTGGGCTAAGGCTTGGGCTTTTTCTTGAATCCGTTCAAACGGGTTCGAAAAACTGGCCAGTCCTGCGTCCACTATTTCCTGTCTTTTCTGGTTTATTTCTGTCTTTGTTAAGCCTTCCATCCATGAGGGACCCGTCGAACCTGGTTTTGCATCCGCCGCAACCTCTGGTGGCGGTTTTTTTTGGGCTGCGGCGGCTTCGGCGGCAACATTTGTCAAAAGTACTGATTCGTCCTTGAAGTTTCGCCCGCGCGAAATTTCAGAATCAAATACCTTTGTCGGAGCATCGGTTTTCTGCTGACGAAAGCTTTCTGCCTCTTGAGGCTGGAAATGGCTTGACTCGTACAGACCGGCGTTAACCGCGTCCTGAACGATTTTTTCAGCTTTACTGCCCGCACCACTCTCGGCTCCGACGTTTGCCCTCAGCCAGGCACTCAGGGGCGACCGCGTGTAGGGAATGTCGACGGCCGCCAGGAATTCAAGCATGACATCCAGGGTGTGACCGAGGAACCGAAATTCGGCCAGCGGAACAAGAGCTGGCTGTAGTGCACTCGCCCGATTGGGAGCCGTGTGCCTCTGCTGCACCTTTCGAGCTGCTTCTAAAAATTTTGGATCGACTGCCTTCATCGCACTGTGACTACCTCATTTTGCCTGCTAATCCTCATATTCTACTTTAATTCCTTGTTATTGCTACATGTTGTTTAAAGATGACCGCAGTATGCCGCAGGTTTCTTGATTTTTTTTAACTTATTTTTTATTTGACTTGAATTCCTTTTAAATACTTTTACTTTGCCTTCGTTTTTTAAATTTTACGAAATATGCTTTTAAATTGATGATGATTCCTATGACTTCTTATAAAATGCCGGTCAAATCAAAATGCGGAGATAAAGAAGGCACGTAGGGCATGTTTACACTTGGCTACGCCAGATGTAAAACGCCTGTGCCAAAGGGTGCCCCTTTGAAACCCTGACTCGGCTACGCCTCGACCATGACTGCCGCAGACAACATTAGGGTGCGAGAGCCGCATCGGCAGCACATCGAATAAACCGTAGTCGCTGAGAGATTGAAGCGCAAAACTACTATTGACTCAGCCAGCGCGAACCTGTCTTTGTCCGGCTTAAAGCCCAGTCCATCTCCGGAGGCTTACGCGCAGAGGTTCATTGACGGGGAGATCCACCTGGACCAATTTGTGATGGCAGGCTCGGGAGTGATTCACGGGTTGGGGACGCCGTGAACGTATGCCAACCTCCGACGAATGAGCAGAGGAATTCCCGTTTTGGGTGAAAAGCGGGCCTGATTGGACCTCCCTCACCCGTCAAACCTTGCATCGGCGACGTTTTCGCGCGCGCGAAAATCGGGGTCACATTCGACCAGCCGCCCCGACCATCGCTCGATTTGTGATATACTTTGATATATATCAAAGTCCAAGAGTTAGCCATGGAACAGACAGCCAAACTTTTCGCCAACGGACGCAGCCAGGCGGTTCGCCTGCCTGCGCAGTTCCGATTTGACTCCACCGAGGTTTTCATCCGCCAAGACCCAGTCACTCAAGATGTGATTCTGTCGCGCCGACCGGCTAGTTGGGACGGCTTCCTCAAGGCGCTCAAAAACGTCGATGTACCCGCTGATTTCCTGAATGCCAACGAACGCAATCAAGACAGCAAGGGCCTTGATCCGCTCGAGGGATTTTCTCAGTGATGCGGTACATGCTCGACACCAATATCGTCAGCCACCTACTGAAACAGCACCCCGTTGTTACGGCTCGCGTCCACGCCCTGCCCATGGAAGCATTGTGTATTTCTGCCGTCACGGAGGGGGAATTGCTATACGGTCTTGCGAAGCGTCCAGAGAACAAAAGGCTGGCTCATGCTGTGCGGGAGCTGCTTCTTCGTTTGGAGTCCATTGCGTGGGATAGCGTTGCAGCGAAGGGTTACGGATTGACCCGTGCGGCCATGGAGCAACTAGGCAGCGGAATTGGCAATCTTGATCTTCTCATTGCCGCTCATGCCGTGAGCATTGATGCGATCCTTGTCAGCAATGACCAAGTTTTCAGTCGGGTTCCGAACCTACAGCTTCAGGACTGGACGGGCTGATGCGGGTGCTACAGGCAAAGGCATGTATGAACTTGTTTGAAAAACTGGGCTTCAGTTGGGATCGTGCGGCGGTTCCCAGTGTCATCCCCACGCACTCAATAGAACGGGCGGCGTTTCGGTTCTATCGGATGATGGATCAATACGTGTGGGATGCGAGCGTGCTCGAAGGCAATCCGCTCACCTTTCCAGAAGTCAAGACTTTGCTGGATGGTGTAACGGTTGGCGGCCGCAAGATTTCAGATCAGGCCCAAATCCTGAATTTAGCCGCAAGTTCCAAGCATTTGCTGGCATTGGTGAAGGCCAATGAATTCACCTTGGACAAAACTGTCTTTGCGGGTCTACACAACTTGGTTGCACCACACGAAGCGCTTGAGTGGGGTCATTTCCGTGGCGAAGGCAAGGAGACTGGCTACACACCAAACGTAAGCCTCGGTACTCACGGCGTGTACACGCCCTTGCCAACTGTCGCAGGTGCTCACGAGTTAAATCGGGTCTTTTCTGATGGCATCAAAGTGCTTCTGGAGGCCGTGCCACAACCGTTCGAGAAAGCTACTGCTTTTTTTCTTTTTGGCGCGCTTCAACAATTCTATTTTGATGGCAACAAACGGACATCCCGATTCATGATGAACGGCATCCTGATGTCAGCCGGCATTGACGCCATCAGCGTCAATGCCGCCAGGGCGGCGGAATTCAACAGCAAAATGGTTGACTTTTACTTGCAGAAGGATGCAACGGTCATGATGGATTTCCTGCTGGATTGCCACCCTGATGTGACGAAGATACGTGAGGCGCAATCAGGTATTTGTGGCGAAGCTGGTTTCCTCCTTTTAAGAACCCTCGAAGACGATGACCTTCGAAATTTGGGCGCCCTCAAAAATCCGTCAAAGGCTTTGATAACCGCTGCCGAGCGGCAGCGCCGTTACGACGCGTCTGAGTTTGCAAACGCAAACGTGGCGCTGGAGGGATTCGTGCGCAGCAAAGAGGCGCAGGCGCATGCTGATCGTTTCATCAATGGTGAAATCGACTTGGAGGGCTACCTGGCCCCGAGCTACGAAGACATTCATGACCATCGGAAATAACCATTCCGCAGACGACTCAAATTGACCTTCTGGCCATGATGCCCTTCGCGCGCAAATACGTGTGGTGGAAGACCGCCGAAGAGGCGATCATGATGCCCGAACGGGTGATGGCCCAGGTCATGGATATCGGCGACTATGACGACGTTCAGTCGCTCGTCAAACAGGTCGGAAACGACTCCCTGCGGGCCGTGGTTGTCCATTCCCAGGCGGGCCAGTTCACCCCGCGTTCATGGGCTTACTGGCACTATCGACTTGGAATTGCCACGGTAGACAGTCTTCCAGAAATGCCCAAAAGAGAATTTGCATGACTCGCACCTTCGCGCCCGCGAAAATTACGGTCGAGTCAAAAGCCCTGTGAAATCAACAGCTTGCGAAACTCGGAACAAAGCGCCCCTTAAATCACCGTGTTTGGAATCAAAAAACAGGGGTCAGATAACTACCGTTATCTGACCCCCATTTTCAGCAATATTTTCGCGGGCGCGAAATCGTCTCAAGCCGCTCTAACCTCTTGAAGCAAATCGGGATGGCGCTCTAGAACCCTGAGAAGCTTTACCAGGGCCAGCGAAGGCCTGGTCTT
>JAYWDL010000351.1:0-3977 GCA_043779865.1 Polaromonas sp. | reverse complement strand
TGACGATAAACAGGGCCGAGCCTGCTTCATGTCAGACGGCATTGAGTGTGATGTAGGAAAGCGCTTAACCGCTTAACCGCTTAACCGCGCGCTTGCCTGCTTGCGTTCACTGCATCAGATCAAACAGCGTACGCGCCACCACCTTGGTCGCCCGGCGCAAATCCTCAAGCACCAGGTGCTCGTCGGCGCGCTTGGCGTTGCTCTCAAACACCGTGCGAGGACCTGCGCCGTAGATCGCGGCCGGTATGCCGGCGGCACCAAACAGGCGAACGTCGGTATACAGCGGTGTGCCCGACACGGGAATCGGTTCGCCAAAGATTGCCTGGCCGTGCTTTTGCAGCGCCTGTACCAGTGCTGCATTGCTTGCGTCGGGCTTCCATGAATCAGCCATCAGCAGGCGCTTGATCTCGACCGTGATGCCGGGTATGGATGCAGCCGCCCCGGCAATCACGCGGCGTACATCGGCCTCGACTTCAAGCGGGTTCTCCTCGGGAATCATGCGGCGGTCCAGCTTGAACACCACTTTGCCGGGCACCACGTTGGTATTTGTGCCGCCTTCTATTCGTCCGACGTTGAGGTAGGGATGCTCGATGCCCTCGACCTTCGATGTGATGGATTTGTAGTGCAGGTTTTGCCGGTACAACGCGTTGAGGATGGCTGTGGCGCCCTGGAGGGCATCAATGCCGGTGTCAGGAATGGCGGCATGCGCCATCCTGCCGTGTATCGTCACCTCCAGCTGCAGGCAGCCGTTGTGCGCCGTGACCACCTGGTAGCTGAACCCGGCGGCAATCAGAAAATCGGGCTGGGTGAGCTTGTGCCTGAGCAGCCAGCCGGGGCCGAGTTCGCCGCCAAATTCCTCGTCATAGGTGAAGAGCAGCTCGATGCCGCCCTGGAGCGGCAGGCCCAGCGCCTCAAGAGCGCGAACGGCAAAGGTGTAGGTCGCGAAGTCGCTCTTGCTGACGGCGGCGGCGCGGCCATACAGCTTGCCGTCCACAATTTCAGCGCCGTAGGGATCATGCGTCCAGCCGTCTCCGGGCGGCACTACGTCGCCGTGTGCATTGAGGGCGATGGTTTGGCCTGCGCCATACTTGCGGCGAACGATCAGGTTGGTGATGGACTCCAGTCCGTAGTCTTTCACTTCCTGGGCGGGAACCGGATGCTTTTCAACTTCAAAACCAAAGTCCTTGAGCAGTTCGGCGGTGCGCTCGGCATGCGGTGCATTGTTGCCTGGCGGTGTATCGGTCGGCACCCGCACTAGCTGTTGCAGAAATTGCACCTCCTCGTCAAAGTGCGAATCAATCCAGGCGTCAAGGGCGGTGTAGTGAGAAGCGGGGGTCATGCGTATTCCGTAGCCAGTTGTTCAAGCAGATTCTGCAAGGCGCGAACGCACAGGTCGGCGTCGTCGCTGGTGATCATTTCCAGCGGGTTGTGGCTGATGCCGGCGTTCAGGCCGCGAACGAACAGCATCGCCTGAGGCATGATTTCGTGCAGCATCATCGCGTCGTGGCCGGCGCCGCTGGGCATGCGAAAAAGCGGCAGGCCTAGCACCTCGACCGCCCGTTCCCAGCGCTGCTGCCAGTCTGGCGCGCTTGGCGCGGCGGCGGCACGCATGGTTTCTTCGAGTTGGTAATGCAGGCCGCGCCGTTCGCAGATGCGTTGCAGTTCATTGAGAATGTCGGCGGCGCAGGCGTCGCGCACTTCGTTGGTGGTGGCGCGGATGTCGAGGCTGAATTTGCAGCGTCCCGGCACTACATTGATGGAGCCGTTGGGCACTTCCAGCATGCCGACGGTGGCCACCAGGTTTTCCACACTGCCACCGCGCTTTTCGACATACAGCGCCAGTTCTGCTGTAGCGGTTGCTGCGTCGCGGCGGCGGTCCATCGGCGTGGTGCCGGCATGGCTGGCCATGCCGATAATTTCGCCGACATAACGCACGCTGCCGTTGATCGACGTCACTATGCCCAGCGGCAGATCGGCCTCGTTGAGTACCGGCCCCTGCTCGATATGCACCTCGACAAATCCGAGGTAGCGGGCCGGGTCGCGCTTGAGTCCGGGAATGTCGGCTATGCACAGGCCGGCGTGCGTCATGGCTTCGCGCATCGTGATGCCGTCAGCATCTTTCTGGTCCAGCCAGGCCGTGTCGAAATGTCCGGTCAGCGCGCTCGAACCCAGGAAAACCGCCTTGTAACGCTGGCCTTCTTCTTCGGCAAAGCCGACGACTTCGATGCCGAAGGGCAGACGCAGGCCCTTGCGGTGCAGCTCGCGCACGCAGGTCATCGGCACGAAGAGCCCCAAGCGTCCATCGTACTTTCCGCCATTGCGCACCGTGTCGTAGTGCGAGCCCGTCAGCAGGCGTTTTGCATGGGGATCGCTGCCGTGGTAAATGCCAACGACGTTGCCGACGGCATCAATCGACACCTCGTCGAAGCCGCAGTCCTCGCGCATCCAGTGCGACAGGCGCTGGGCGCAGGCGCGGTGCGCATCGGTCAGGTAAGTCACGGTCAGTTCGCCGCGCTCGGCGTAACCGGTATCGCTGTGGCTGCTTAGCCGCTCGGCCCAGTCCCAGACCAGGTTGCCCAGATCGGGCGAATGGCCGAACTTGTCGTTGAGTCGGAGCTCTGCAATGCGGTGAATGTTGCGCAGGCACTCGGCCCGCTCGAAGTCAGGGTGGTTCTCCAGTCGTCGCGCAAAGGTCGCGATGATCTCGGACTTGGCCAGTCCCAGACCGCGCGGACCGCGTACCGCCAGGATGAACGGGAAGCCGAACCTGGCGTTGTAGTCGGTGTTGAGCTGCTGAATCTTCGCGAGCTCCTCGGGCGTGCAGTCGGGCAGCCCGGCCTTGCCTTGTTCATTCGTTGATTCAGCAGTCAGGGTTTTGCTCACCATGGCCTTGCCAGCGAGTTCAGGGTGGGCGCGGATCAGCGTGAGCTGCGCCTCACGCCCTGCGTTGCGAACAATTTCCGCAAGCCCCCGCTTGAGCTGCGCCAGGCTGGTAAACGGACGCTGGCTCCAGGCCTGTGCACCAACCCACGGCGAATGTTCGTAAATGCCATCGAGCAACCGAACAAATTCGGCCTGTGAGGCAGTGTTGAGCTGGTTCAGGGTAATCATGCTGCGGACCAGACGAAGGCGGTTTCGGGATTGAAGGGATGCGCCTGCTTCCAGTGGCGCGCGATGTCGATGCGGCGGCTCACCCAGACGTGCTCGTGCCTTTCGATATGGTCGAGGAAGCGCTGCAGCGCACGAATGCGGCCGGGGCGGCCCAGCAGCCGGCAGTGCATGCCGATGCTCAGCATGGCGGGCCGCTCGTCGCCTTCGGCATACAGCACGTCAAAGCTGTCGCGCAGGTAGGTAAAAAAATCGTCGCCCTGCGAAAAACCCTGCGGCATGGCAAAGCGCATGTCGTTGGTGTCCAGCGTGTACGGCACCACCAGTTGCGGCGCGAACGAGCTGTCGGTTTTTTCGACATTCAGCCAGAACGGCAGGTCGTCGCCGTAATAGTCGCTGTCGTACTCAAAGCCGCCATGGTCTGCCACGAGCCGGCGCGTGTTGGGGCTGTCGCGGCCGGTGTACCAGCCCAGCGGCCGCTCGCCGGTAAGGCGCTTAATGATTTCCATGCCGCGCGCCATGTGCTCGCGTTCGGTGGCTTCGTCAAGGCTCTGGTAACTGATCCAGCGCCAGCCGTGGCAGGCGATTTCATGGCCGAGTTCCTGGAACGCCGCCGTCACCTCCGGGCAACGCTGCAGCGCCATGGCGACACCAAAAACCGTCAGCGGCAGGCCGCGCTTTTCAAACTCGCGCAGCAGCCGCCACACGCCGGCGCGCGCGCCGTATTCGTAAATGCCTTCCATGCTCAGATGGCGGGCGGGGTAGGCGGGCGGATTGAACAGCTCGGACAAAAACTGCTCACTGCCGGCGTCGCCATGCAGCACCGAATTTTCTCCACCTTCTTCATAGTTCAGCACAAACTGCACCGC
>JAYWDL010000350.1:0-3978 GCA_043779865.1 Polaromonas sp. | reverse complement strand
AGCAGCTTCTGGATGATGTTTTCGACGTCTTCACCGACATAACCGGCTTCGGTCAGGGTGGTGGCGTCGGCCATGACAAAAGGCACGTTGAGGGTGCGTGCCAGGGTTTGAGCCAGCAAGGTCTTGCCCGAACCGGTCGGGCCAATCAGCAAAATATTGCTTTTGGTCAGTTCCACATCGTCTTTTTTGGCCGTTTCCTTGTGACGCAGCCGCTTGTAGTGGTTGTATACGGCTACTGCCAATGTTCGTTTGGCCGGTTCCTGGCCAATCACATAGCCGTCAAGGGTCGCCTTGATCTCTGCCGGCGTCGGCAAATCGCTGCGCGTTTCGCGCACGTCTGTTCCAGCGGGCAGTTCGTCGCGGATGATCTCGTTGCAAAGATCTATGCACTCATCACAAACAAAGACAGAAGGGCCGGCAATCAGTTTTTTAACTTCATGCTGGCTTTTACCGCAGAACGAGCAGTACAAGGTCTTTTCGCTGGAAGTGCCTTTTTTCTCGGCCATTGTGGGGGACGCCTTTAACGTGACTGGGAGGAACTATTAGCTTGGCTAATGATAACCAATAAAAAAACGGCGTTTTCATGACAGAAAACGCCGTTGCTGAAGAGCAACCTGAAGCTCTACGCGGTTAATCAGGCGCGCTTGGAGATGACCTGATCGACCACGCCGTAAGCCTTGGCATCATCCGCAAACATGAAATAGTCGCGCTCTGTATCGCGTTCAATTTTTTCGACCGTCTGCCCGGTATTCGTTGCCAGAATACGATTGAGCTGATCGCGTGTTTTCAAAATATCACGAGCGTGAATTTCAATGTCCGAGGCCTGACCTTGCGCTCCGCCTGAAGGCTGGTGAATCATGACGCGCGAATTAGGCAACGAAAACCGTTTACCCTTGGTTCCGGCCGATAGCAAAAACGCACCCATGCTGGCAGCCATGCCTACGCAAAGCGTTGAAACGTCCGGCTTGATGAACTGCATGGTGTCGTAAATCGCCATGCCTGCCGTCACCGAACCGCCGGGCGAGTTAATGTAGAAGGAAATATCCTTGTCAGGATTCTCGCTTTCCAGAAAAAGGAGCTGGGCCACTACCAGATTGGCCGTCTGGTCATTGACCGGGCCGACCAGGAAAATGACGCGCTCCTTCAGTAAACGCGAATAAATATCGTACGAGCGTTCACCGCGACCGGATTGCTCAATCACCATAGGCACCATGCCAAGGCCTTGAATCTCCTGGCTAGCGGCTTGCGGGCTGCCGTAGCCGCCATAAATACTGTTTCGGACCATCAGGTTTTCTCCAGGGATGTTTGTACTGTACCCAAATGAATTGGGGCCTGTACTGCAAAGCACAAGCCCCAGGTTCAGGAAGCTAGCCTGTCAGTTCTGGCCCATCAGGTCGTCAAAGGAAATCGCTTTTTCGTTCACTTTGGCTTTTCCCAGGACAAAATCGGTGACGTTGTTCTCAATGACAACGGCTTCCACTTCGGCCATGCGACGGTTGTCGCTCAGGTACCAGCGCACCACTTCTTGTGGTTTTTCATAGCTGGCGGCAAGCTCTTCAATGTGCGCCTTCAACTGCTCGGGCTTGGCCTGCAGTTCGTTGGCACGGACCAGCTCGGCCACCACCAGGCCCAGGCGGACACGCTTTTCAGCCTGCGGACGGAAGATGTCGTCAGGAATCGGCGCCTTGTCGGCGTCCTTGATGCCGCGCTGTTTCAGGTCAGCCCGTGCGTTTCCAATCAGACGGTCGAGTTCAGCCTGCACGCTTGCATTGGGCAAGTCGAGTTCGGCATTGGCCACCAGCGCGTCCATCACCGCATTCTTGTTGCGGGCCAGCAGGCGAAACTTGACTTCGCGCTCAAGGTTTTTCTTGATGTCGGCGCGCAGGCCCTCGACCGTCGCATCGGAAATGCCGAGCGACTTGGCCAGCGCTTCATTGACTTCGGGCAGGTGCGCCGCTTCAATTTTCTTGACCGTGACCAGGAAATCAGCCTCTTTACCGGCAACGTCCTTGCCGTGGTAATCGGCGGGGAAGTTCAGCGAAAAAGTCTTGCTTTCGCCGCTTTTCATACCGCGCACGGCATCTTCAAATTCTTTCAGCATCTGGCCTTCGCCAACCAGAAACTGGAAATCTTCGGCTTTGCCGCCGGCGAAAGTCTCACCATCGATTTTGCCTTCGAAGTCGATAGTGGCACGATCGCCGTCCTGCGCTGGCGCATCGGCTGCGCGCTGGGCAAAGGTGCGACGCTGCTTGCGCAGGATGTCCAGCGTCTTGTCGATGGCTGCGTCGCTGACTTCAGCGCTGACCTTTTCAACTTCAGCAGCCGTCAGGTCGGCGATCTTGACTTCAGGATAGACCTCGAAAATCGCATCAAAAGTCAATTCGCCTTCAGGAGCGCCTTCTTTTTCGCTGATTCGGGGCTGGCCGGCGACGCGCAGTTTGGCTTCATTGGCGGCAACAGCAAAGGCCTCGCCGACCTTGTCGTTCATGACTTCGTAATGCACCGAGTAGGCATAACGCTGGGACACCACGCTCATGGGCACCTTGCCGGGACGAAAACCGTCCATTTTCACGGTGCGGGCCAGATGTTTCAGACGGGTAGTGACTTCCGACTGGATGGTATTGAGGGGCAGCGTCAGCGTCATTTTGCGCTCAAGCTTTTCAAGATTTTCAACGGTCACGAACATGATGGTTTCCTAAAAATCAAAAATAGTCAAAACAGGCTTTCACCTGACATGCCGCAGTCATGCGGCAACACCTGATGGCTTAGGGCACAACTGCCTTATGCAAAGCCTCAGGGGTGGTGCGCGGGGGGGGACTCGAACCCCCACACCATTGCTGGCGTCAGGACCTAAACCTGGTGCGTCTACCAATTTCGCCACCCGCGCTCCTGAAAAAACAACGGGAATCCGGATAAGCTTCCAAATTCCCGCCTGAAATCGGTCAACTTTCTATTTTAGCCTGTATCCAGGAGCACCTTTCCCGCCCATGCGTACCACTGGCGGATTCATGCAAGGGCCGGTGCCGGGCTGTCTTCCCGTTTGACGCGAAACCAGGCCGCATACATCGCCGGCAGTGCCAGCAAGGTCAGCACGGTCGCAACAATCAGGCCACCCATGATTGCGACGGCCATCGGCCCCCAGAACACGCTGCGCGACAGCGGAATCATCGCCAGCACTGCCGCTGCAGCCGTCAGCACAATGGGCCGCAGGCGGCGCACGGCGGACTCGACAATGGCCTCCCAGGCGGGAACGCCCGAAGCACGGTCCTGCTCAATCTGGTCAATGAGAATGACCGAATTGCGCTGGATCATGCCCATGAGCGCAATCACGCCGAGCAAGGCCACAAACCCAAAAGGCCGGCCCAGCAGAATCAAGGTCCCGGCTACACCGGCAATGCCGAGCGGCCCGGTCAGCATGGGCATGGCGGTAATTTCGTAGGCAAAGGTGGCGGCGCGCACCTTGTCGTAGCCTTCCTCCATCTTGCGCACCATCATCTCGCCAAAGTCATCGTTGGAAAACGGCCCCTGCACGCCGGCCGGCAGCGTGCCGCGCCTGTCGCCGATTTTTTTGCGTATCGAATACCAGACATTGGCTACGTCAGCGGCTTTGGACGAGTCCTTGATCTGAAAGATGATGTGCGACTCGCCGGGCTTGGAGTAGCTGCGAATCCTGTCCGCATACGGTGCCTCCTGCAGCGTGCGCTCCTGCATGTCGGTCACCTGCTCAGCCATCTGCTGCGCGGTGGCACCCGGCCAGTTTGTACGCACCACCATGGCGCGGAAGGTGAAAGGCGGGTCTTCGTCCTGCCCGAGCTGGAAGTAGGCCGCAAAGCCCAGCACCATCACAGCACCAGCAACAAATAACGCGTCAGCGCCGGATGCTCCAGCGCCCAGCGCGACAGGTTGAAGCGCCCGGAAGGGGAAGCGCTTGGTCCGGTGCTTGTGTCATGAGTCGTATTCGTCATGTCGCTCTTACTT
>JAYWDL010000349.1:0-11059 GCA_043779865.1 Polaromonas sp. | reverse complement strand
ACAGCTTTCGTGGGGGTGATGCGCGCCCGTGGATCCTGGGTATCGTTAGAAACACCTGCTACACCTGGCTTGGCGACCAAAAACGTGCGGGGCACTTCATTGAATTCAGGGATGACCTGGAGTCTGGGGAGGAAGGGATGGAGTGGGTCTCGGCACAGGAAGGTCCTGAGGACAGCCTGATCAGAAAAGATGAACGTGAAAGACTCAACATAGCCATTGAAGCACTGCCTGCAGTGTTCAGGGAGGCGCTCATACTCAGGGAGATTGAGGATATGTCTTACGACAATATTGCAGAAATCATGCAGGTCCCGCTCGGCACTGTCATGTCCCGCTTATTCCGGGCGCGCGCATTGCTGCGTCAATCACTTGGCAGTGTTGCCACCGGGACGCATGATGGAAACTGAAGAAGACATCAAGATGACCCGGCTGGTGAAAGAAAACATCACACGCCACGAGGCACCTTCTGCACTGCGTCGGCAAATACTCCAGGATATCAGGCAGCACCGCCAGAGCCCTCGACCCGGGCGGTTGCGTGCATGGATTGTGTCACTTGGCGCGCAATGGACCTCGCTGTCAATGGGCGTTGTCACTGGTGTGCTGGTAACGTCTATTTCAGCGCACTTGTATTTTTCACCTTCTGAAGATGCGCTTGCAGAAGAGGTAGTCATCAGCCACGTACGATCGTTGATGGTCGATCATCTGTCAGATGTTGCGTCTACCGACCAGCACACGGTCAAGCCCTGGTTTAGGGGCAAGCTCGACTATGCGCCGCCGGTGCAGGATTTTGCGAACCAGGGGTTCGCTCTGATGGGTGGAAGAATTGATTATGTTGATCACCGCGCTGTTGCGGCTCTGGTGTATCGGCACAAGGAGCATGTCATCAACGCATTCGTCTGGCCTACCGCACAACCAAATTCAAGTGTGCGGCAGCGAATACGACAGGGTTTTAATATGATCGAATGGAATGCGGAAGGCATGACGTACTGGCTGGTGTCCGATGTCAGCATGGACGAACTACAGGAATTTGCGCGGATTACCCGCATACCGCCGACTCCTCCACCAGCGCGACCAGGTTGAGTTGGATAATTGCAAACCATGATCCAAATTTCAAAACTTATTGTGCAGGGCCAAGGGCTCGCGCCGATTTTATTAAAGCGTGCCAGTACTATCGAACTCGACTGGGATGTTCGTCAAAAAAGCCGCTTTGACGCCACCGACTCGCTGGGGCGCCGGCTCGGCGTGTTTTTGCCACGCGGGACGCTAGTGCGCGGTGGTGATGTACTCATTGCCGAAGATGGCTCGATGATCAAGGTTATTGCAGCATCGCAAGCCGTATTACGCATCACGCATCACGCCACGCATGGCACACCCTTTGACCTGACACGGGCAGCCTACCACCTGGGCAACCGTCACGTGCCGATCGAGCTCAAGCCCGATCACCTGAAAATTGAACCTGACCATGTGCTGGCCGACATGCTGCGCGCCATGCATCTGACTGTTAATGAAGTACTGGAAGCCTTTGAGCCCGAAGGCGGCGCCTACAGCACGGCAGGTCATGGGCACAGTCACGCTGACAGCCATGTGCAGGCCACCATCGCAGCGCCTGCCGCCCATGTTCACGGACCTGATTGCCATCACGATCACGGCGATGCATCACCCGAGGCGCTAAAGCCGGTGGTCATTCAAATGCACCTGCGCAAACCGCACACTCATTAAGCCAGGCCCTGGATTGTTGAATCAAACCACTCAAGCACTGCCTCCAGCCAGTCTGCTACAGCTGATCTGGCTGGCCTCCCCGGCCTTGCCGGTAGGCGGATTTTCTTACTCAGAAGGGCTTGAGGTGGCCGTGGAACGTGCGGGAGTAGCTACAAAAAGAATAGCATCCGACTGGCTGACCGACCAGCTCCACCTGACGCTGGCACGCGGGGATCTGGCCATCATTGCCCAAGCCATCCCGGCCTGGCGCGCTGGTGACCTGCCACGCATACGGCAGCTCAACGACTGGGTGCTGCAGACGCGCGAAACCAGTGAGTTGCGGCTGCAGGCCGAGCAGATGGGGCGATCGCTGCTGGAATGGCTGCGCCACCATGACGGCGCTAATGCCGAACACATCGACGCATGTTCCAGCATGCAGCCGACTTACCCGGTGGCGTTTGCCCTGGCGGCATCGCAGACCGCAGCCGGCGTGCGCGACTGCCTGCTGGCCTATGCATTTGGCTGGGCCGAAAACATGATGCAGGCTGCGCTCAAGTCGATTCCTCTGGGGCAAAGTGCCGGCCAGCGCATACTGGCCCGCCTGAGCCGGGATATTCCCTCAGCGGTCGAATCTGCCATGCAGCTTTCGGACAGCGAACGCCAGGCGTTTTCGCCCATGCTGGCGATTCTTTCTGCCCAGCATGAAACCCAGTACTCACGGCTCTTTCGCTCCTGACGCACACCATTCTATTTATCCGTCCAAGGTATTTCCCCATGAGCTTGCATCACATTGCCAACCGCACGAAAAAACTGCCGCCCCTTCGCGTGGGCATTGGCGGGCCTGTCGGCTCGGGCAAAACCACTTTGCTGGAAATGCTGTGCAAAGCCATGAAGGAAAAATACGACCTGGTGGCCATCACCAACGATATCTACACCAAGGAAGACCAGCGCCTGCTCACGGTGAGCGGCGCGCTGGCCGCCGAACGCATCATGGGCGTGGAGACGGGAGGCTGCCCGCACACGGCGATACGGGAAGATGCCTCCATCAATCTCGAAGCCATTGACCGCATGCTGGTGGATTTTCCCGATGCCGATGTGGTTTTTATCGAATCCGGCGGCGACAACCTCGCGGCCACCTTCAGCCCCGAGTTAAGTGACCTCACCATTTATGTGATTGATGTGGCCGCCGGAGAAAAAATCCCGCGCAAGGGCGGTCCGGGCATCACCAAAAGCGATTTGTTTGTCATCAACAAGACTGACCTGGCCCCCTACGTGGGCGCCGATCTGGGCGTGATGCAAGCCGACACCATCCGCATGCGCACCACGCCCAAGGGCTTGAGGCCCTTTGTGATGACCAACCTCAAAACCAGGGAGGGCCTGGCCGAGGTAATTGCATTCATCGAAACCAGGGGCATGCTGCAGACGGTCTGAGCCTTATTTTTTCTTTCCCTCCCATAAGAGGCGCTTGCTCTGCGGTTAAACTAGCTGGCTTGGAAGCGTGGCAGAGCGGTTGAATGCAGCAGTCTTGAAAACTGCCGAGGATGCGAGTCCTCCGTGAGTTCGAATCTCACCGCTTCCGCCGGAAGGCCCTAACAGGGCCTTTTTTTTCGTCTCAGTCCCCCCATAGATTTCAATTTCTCCCTGTATAGTTCGAATCATGCTGTATCACCCCATGTTATCCAAGCGCATACCCTGATGGGGGGACGCATGAATCGGATGGGGGGATGATTTCGAATTAATGGAGGGGTATGGGAAAGATTGCAAAAGAATTGGGCGCAATGGAAGTCAAGCGATTGACTGAACCCGGCCTGCATCCTGTGGGCACCGTGCCCGGCTTGCGCCTGAACATCAAAGCAACGGGTGCGAAATCATGGATTCTGCGCACCACCATCGGCCCCAAGCGCTGCGATATCGGCCTGGGGAGTTACCCGGCTGTCACGCTGGCCGCTGCATGGGAAAGGGCACGGGCAGCCCTGGATGAAATCCGCAACGGTATCGACCCGGTGGCTAAGCGAAAAGCCCAACAGGACATCATCGCCTGGACATTCAAGACCTGCGCCGAGGCCTACATCACCAGCCATGAGCCGAGCTGGAAGAACGCCAAGCACGGCCAGCAATGGCGCAACACCCTGGCGACCTACGTTTACCCCGTATTCGGTGACAAGCACGTCAGGGACGTGGACACGGGCGATATCACCACCGCTATCCGCCCCCTGTGGTCCGTCAAGAACGAAACGATGGTCAGGGTTCGCAACCGCATCGAGCTGGTGCTGTCGTGGGCCGCCGCCCAAGGCTACCGGCCCAAGGGCTTCAACCCGGCGACCTGGCGCGGGCACCTTGACCAGGTGCTACCCAAGCCTTCCAAGGTCAACAAGCGCGAATCCTTCGAAGCCGTGCCGATTGACGACATGCACGCCTTCATGGAGCGCCTGCGCAGCGTCAAGGGCATGAGCGCCCGCTGCCTGGAGTTCGCCATCCTGAATGCTTGCCGCTCTGGTGAAGCACGGGCCGCTACCTGGTCAGAGATGGACCTGAACGCGGGCACCTGGAGCATTCCGGGTGAGCGCATGAAGTCGGGCCGTGCGCACCGCATCCCCCTGAGCGCACCAGTCATCACGCTGCTGGCCGGGCTGCCCCGATTCGAAGGCACTGATCTGGTCTTTCCTGGTCGAGCTGGTGACAAGCCGCTGTCCGATATGTCGTTGACGCTGGTCATGCGCCGGATGAAGCTGACGGCGGTTCCGCACGGGTTCCGCTCGACGTTTACCGACTGGACAGCCGAGCGCACCGCCTACCCTGCCGAGGTCCGGGAAATGGCCCTGGCCCATGCTATCGGCAACGACACCGAAGCCGCGTACCGGCGCGGTGATCTGTTTGACAAGCGCCGTCAGCTCATGGGCGAGTGGGCCGCATTCGTTAACACCGCATCGGCCATCGGCGACAACGTGGTCAGGTTCAAGGCCGGATAAGCGTTTGTGAAAGTTTTAAAAGTCGTCTCAATTTGCCCTATTTGAGATAGCTTTAATTCCATAAAGTCGGCTCCAAAGCAGCGCACCGCTGCTTAACTGGAGTCACTTAATGTCACAGCGCGTCAACCATGCCACACAAACAATAGTCGGGGAGCGAATTACAAAAGTCGTGCCACTTTGCCCTATTTGGCACAGCGTTAATTTCCTAAAGTCGGCTCCAACGCAGCGCACCGCTGCTTAACTGGAGTCACTTAATGTCACAACGCGTTATCCGTCTTGCACAACTCGCAAGCATCAAAAACAGGCCCGGGCTGTTGCCCGTCAGTCAAGCCACGATCTGGCGCTGGGTTCGTCAAAACAAGTTCCCCAAGCCGTTCAAGCTGGCCGCCGGCACGACCGTCTGGGATGCCGGGCAGGTAGAAGCCTTCATCACGGCGCAACAGGGAGTCAACGCCCAATGACCGCCCTTCACCTGTCACCCGAAGCCTTCACGCTGGCCATCGTCAAGGCCGAAGCCCGCATTGACAGCCGACTGCTGGCACTGCACCTGGGAAACCAGCACAAGGCCTCAATGGCTCTAATCGAGCGCTACGCAGACCAGTTCAAGACCTTTGGCCAACTGCCATTTAAAAAGGAAGTTGGTGACCGCGCGCAGGGCGGCGGCAACCCAGAGCGCTTTGCCCTTTTGAATGAAGACCAGGCTTTTCTGCTCTTGTCCTTGTCGCGGAACAATGATCGAGTCGTGGAACTCAAGGTCCGACTGGTCAAGGCCTTTGGCGAGGCGCGCCGGGCCGCTGGCCAGCACCAGGCCGAATACCTGCCTACGTACCACCAGCTCCATGATGAGTTGCACGCGTTGGCAGCAGGGTCAGAGCACGAACACCACGTGCACATGAACGTCAACCGGCTGATTAACAAGACCGTGGGGGTCAAGGCTGGTCAGCGGACGGCGGTGGCTATGCCCGAGCAGTCCCTGTTGGCCGTGGCTCAGATCGTGGCTACGAACGCCGCAAAGGGTGCGCCAGACCATCGGGCCGGGTATCAGCGCATCAAGAGCGCCATGGCTGCCTTGTCGGCTGCAACGATGCTGGGAGTATCCGCATGAACGCGCCCAAAAGAAAAGCCGCCGGGGGCTACCACACCACCACGACGGCTATCACGAAAACGCACCTAAATATAACACCCAGCTGCAAAAAACGCCACGCAGCGCCGAAATGCTGTGCTACATTCTGTTCAACCCCAGAGTTGCTGGGGCTGGTGCTTAAGAACATCGTCAGTGAACACGGGGCATTTACCCACGCCTTAAGCTGGGTTTTTTCACGTCCGAATACTTTGGTTTCCGGGCGGGATGGGCTTGTCCGCAAGGCTGGCCGCATGGCGTGTTCCATGTTCTTAACATCCCGTCCACCTTTTGCGCGTAAGAACGCAGGCGGTGGCTTTCAGTCTCATCACGGAGCCGAAACCATGACCAACGTCATATCCCTGGCCAGCCGCAAGGCCAGCCCTACAGCCGCAACCACGGCCATCACCACGCCCGCCCTGGGCAACATCGAGCGCCAGCAAGCGATTGAAAACGCCCTGTCCATGGCGCTGTATCACGTTCGCCACGGTGACGCCCAGCAAGGCATTCAAGCCGCTACAGCGAAGGCCATCCGGGCCGCATCCATGCTGAAACAAGCCTGCGCTGATCTGTCTATCGGCGGGAGGGCTTGAGCATGAACACCGCCAACACCCAAGCGCAACAACGCATTGCAGAGGCGGCTATCGCCCAAGCAGACGAAATTTCCTTGAAGCTCTGCAACCTCACGGAAATTGTGAAGCTGGCTGCTTTTGCCGCTGAAGCCCGGCGCACGCTCGAAGAAATCAAGAACGTCATGCACTACCGGCCCGAAATGCAGAAGGTCATCAAGGACGGTGTACTCAATGCATCCAACTGGAGCGAGTTGGAGGACAACACTGGCGACGTGCTGGGTTACGTTGCCCGTCAGCTTGAAAAAGTCAACGACGACTTCACCCAAAACCTGTACGGCCTGGCACACGCGAAGACGGGCAGCATCGAATCCGAAAAGATCGGCGGTGCAGCATGATCGCCACCACCACCCATGCCGCGCTGCTGGCCGCCCTGAAGGCCATCGTTGCCGAGTGCATGGATTACCCGCCTGAGCCGCGTTACAGCCATGACAGCTACCTGCCGCCGCACCTGCTGGAAGCCGCGCAACAGGCCGTCAAGCTGGCAGAAGGCGGTGCAGCATGAGCCACACCCCTGACCACTTCCGCCAAGCCCTTGCAGCGGCTGGCCTGGCCCCATCCGGGGATCTGAACCTGGTAGGCGACGGCAAGCTGCAACGCTACCGCATCGAGGGTGACAAGGCGGGCAGCCGCAACGGCTGGGCCGTGCTGTACAGCCATCCCGTGATGGCTGGCGCCTTTGGCAGCTGGAAAACCGGCGAGTCGCACACCTGGTGCGAAAAGCGCAGCGACAAGGCGCCCACACCTGCAGAGCGGGCCGAGCTGCAGCGCCAGATGAAGGCAGCGCAGGCGGCGCGCTCGGCTGAGCTGGCCAACGTGCAAGCGTCTGCACGCCAGCGGGCGGCGAAGCTGTGGGCCACGGCGCATCCGGCAACCAATGCGCATCCCTACCTGCAGCGCAAGCAGATCGGCGCGTATGGCATTCGCCAGTTGCGCGATATGCTGGTCATTGCGGCGCGTGATGTGCAGGGCGAGTTGCACACGCTGCAGTTCATCAGCGCCGATGGCTCCAAGCGCTTCCTGACCGGCGGGCGCATTGTGGGCTGTTACTTCGCCATTGGCAGGCCGCTGGATTCCCTGCTGCTGTGCGAGGGCCTGGCGACAGCCAGCACGCTGCACCAGGCAACCGGGCGGGCCGTGGCCGTGGCCTTCAACTGCGGCAACCTGGTGGCCGTGGCGAGGGCGCTGCGCAGCAAGTTCCCGACCCTGCGGATGATCGTCTGTGCAGACAACGATTTTCAGACGCCGGGCAATCCTGGCGTGACCCATGCACGGGCAGCGGCGCAGGCCGTGGGCGGGTTTCTGGCTGTGCCAAGGTTTGTGGAGGTGGCACCATGAACGCGCCGACCGATTTCAACGACCTGGCCGCCATGGCGAGCATTGAGGAAGTGCAGCGGCAAATTGCACGGGCAGTGCCTGCGGTCGAGCCGCCCGCCTGGCCGGACCCCATCCTGCCGGGCACGCTGCGCACGCCAGAGATACCGCCTGACGTGTTGCCGTCCTGGCTGGCGGATATGGCGCGGGCCGTGTCGGCCAGCACCCAGACCCCGCCCGCCCTGGCGGTCATGTCCAGCCTGGCTGTTCTGGCGACGGTGCTGCAGCGCCGGTTCGAGGTGGCACCCTTTGGCGACAGCTACACGGAACCGCTGGCGCTGTGGACCCTGAGCGCATCCCCCAGCGGGACGCGCAAGAGCGCGGTATTGAATGCCATGCTGGGGCCGCTGCTGCATTGGGAAAAGTTGCTGCGCGACCGCATGCGCAGGGACATTGCCAAGGTGAATGCGACGCGGGCCGTGGCGAAAAAGCGCATTGAAAAGCTGTTGCAGGACGCGGCCAAGGCCAAGGAGCCAAGCGACCGCGAGGCCATCCGCGCCGAGGTCGAGCGCGAGGAAGTCGAGATGCCCGAGGAAATCCGGGCACCGCGGCTGTTCACGGGCGACACGACCGCCGAGCGGCTGCAGGCAATGCTGGTCGAGCATGGCGAGCGCATGGCGGTGCATTCCGACGAGGCGGGAATTTTCCTCATCATGGCCGGTATCTACAACGGCGGCGCGGCCAATATCGACGTGTTCCTGCAAGGCCATGCCGGTTCGGCCATGCGCGTTGACCGGGCCGGGCGCTCTGCCCATGTGGACAAACCGGCGCTGTCCTTTGGCCTGCTGATACAGCCGGACGTGATGGGCGAGGTAGCGGGCTCATCGCGCTTTCGTGGATCTGGCCTGCTGGCGCGGTTTCTGTACGCCATGCCAGCGAGCAACGTGGGCCGGCGCGACGTGCGCAAGCACACGCCTATCCCCGAGCATGTGGCGGGCGAATACAAGGACTACCTGCTCAGCCTGCTGGAGGGCGTTCCTGGCGCGGTGGAAGCGCCCAAGGTGCTGACCTTGTGCGAGGCGGCGCGGGACGTGTGGCTAGACCTGGCCGAGGAAGTCGAGCGCGAGCAAGGCGACGGCGGGCGCTACGAATCTATCAGCGACTGGACCAGCAAGCTGCCCGGCGCAGTGGTGCGCATCGCAGCGCTGTTTGAGCTTGCCGAGACCGGGCTGGGGGCCGTCGAGGTCAGCTTCAACTCAATGGACAAGGCTCTGCAGTTGGGCAGGCTGCTGATCCCCCATGCGCAGGCCGCGTTCGGGCTGCTGGGCGCAGATGCCGTTGACGGCGATGCAGCGGCTGTGCTTCGCTGGATACAAGGCAATGAGCATGTGGAGTTCAAGCGCAGCGATTGCCACAAAGCCATGTCGGGGCGGTTCCGTGCGCTCAGCCGACTTGAGAAAGCCATGGAACGGCTTGAACAGAACCATGTGGTGAAGGCTTTCACTGTACGTCAGGCCGGGCATCCACCCAGTCCAAGGTATCGGGTGAATCCTCAGCTATTTATACCTTCCTGAGTTATTCGCAATAAGCTATTTTTTAACCTTTTTTCTTTCTATATCAATGACTTACCAATTAAACGCCAGACCACGACAAATAAGACAAATAAGACAAATAACCCCCGCACGGGCATTTGCTGCTGATTCGCCTTATTTGTCTTATTTGTCTTATTTGTCGGGGGTAGAGGTGGCTGGGGGACGTGACTGGCCAGCGGAGTACCCCGGCATTGGGACAACTCTGATCGGGAGTGATTGACGTATGCGGCCCCCACCCGGCATTAGGTTCTTTGAAACACGTTGCGCCATGAGGGTAATTCGAACCACGTCGATTCGTCAGCGAATATGGTTTCCGCTTTATGAACAGAACAGGTGAACACCCATGAACGATGAACTTTCACAAACGGATCTGGCGAAAGCGCTGGGTCTGGCCAAGAGCCGGATCACGGCGATGAAAAAAGAGGGGATGCCAACGCATTCCATTGAGGCCGCGCACGCCTGGCGCAAAGCCCGGCAGAACATCGCCCGGCGCAAGCCCGCGCCCAAGCCCGCCACCGTCATGGACAGGCCTGCCGCGCCGCTGCCAATGCCCAGCGCAGAGTTGATCCGCGCCAATGAGGTCAGGTTCGATGGCCTGGAGACCGGCGAGTCCCACGACGAAGCCCGCACGCGGCGCGAAATTGCCGAGGCGTCGATGGCCGAGATGAAGGAAGGCGAGATGCGCGGCAAGTTTGTCGTAAAAGCCGAGGTTGATTCCGCTGTTTTTGAAATCGCACGCGCCCTACGCGACGGCCTGTACAACTGCGCACGCCGCATCGCTGCCGACGTGGCGACACTGAGCAAGGCCGAGGACTGCGAGGCAGTGATTGACCGCGAGCACCGGGCGCTACTCGAAAGCATGGCCTGCAGCCTCACCAGCAAGCTGGGTGCCAGCACCGAGGGCGCGCCCAAATGACCAGTAGACGGCCATTGAGCCGCAGTGATGGCGGCTTGCTTGAGGCACTGACCAGCGGCAAGCCCAGCCAGGCCGCCTACGAAGGCTTGTGGCTGGCGTCACAGCTGTGGGTTGCAAGTGGGGGCGTCCTGCCGATGCAGCGGTACTTCGGAGTTTTGAGTACAGGCGCTTCGCTCGCCAAGACGGTCCGCGATATATGGCTTCGCCGGGCCGCAAAAGGGCTTCAACCCGGCACTAAATTCGCGCAAGCGCACGAACTGGCCAATGAACTTGAAAAGTTCATCACACGCGGACCATGGCAGACCTGGTGCAAGTCTGGACACCCACCGACCGAGGCGAGTGAACTGCGGATGGCACTCTTTTACGCGGCAAAGTTCAATGACGGAAAACTGATTTTGGAACGGACGATATATCGCGCCCTGTCATAGATTCATCGTTTTTTGTCGGTGCGTTTCTCTGACAATGAAATTTCACTTTTCATCAACTCTACGAAACCACGCACACTATGAAAATTTTATTTTTACCAGGCGGCTTCCTGAATGAACTTGGCCCATTTGAACCTGGACAAGAAGTTTCAGTGCCCGAAGCCGACGCACTGCAATTGATTGCCAACGGCCTGGCGCTTCCCATTCCTCCAGTCAGCGCTCGACCAGTCACGATAACAATCAAACTTCAGGAGAACAGCCATGTTTGATTTCCTGACTGTTGGAAAGACCCTGAAAAACTTCGCGGCTGATCTGTCGTCAGTTCGGTTTGAAATCGAGACTTTGTCCCGCGAAATTGAAGATATTCAGTACGCACCAGCCAACCATGACGACGTCATC
>JAYWDL010000348.1:0-3993 GCA_043779865.1 Polaromonas sp. | reverse complement strand
CCCGCTGGGTGACGACATACAGGCCATGCCTTTGCATGTTGCCATGCGGGAGTTGGCGGATAGGCGCAGGGATTGAGATGGCGAATTTTTGCGCCGTCTCCGCATGGTCAACCCATGGGCCTCATAAACAAGAGAACGAGCACTTTGGATTTAATTGGGTTCTGACTCAATTTCCACTCAATTTCCACAGGCTGTGACGCGGCATGTGCTGGAGCGGTCTGCTTCGGTGCATCCTCATGCCTGAGGCTCATTCGAAGACCCTTGTTCGATCATTTTCAGGAACTTTCTGACTATCGACAGATGTAGTTATCGATGGCCAGCGACTGACGCGACCTGACGGGGACTTAGCCTGCGAAATTTGTCCTAGTTCTCGTGCATCCCAAGCCGTTTCGCTCGTTGTCATAGAAAAACTGTCATGTTCGGATTTTTCTCAGTCGCCATGAAAACACTGGCGCTGAGGTAAGGCAGATCAACATCCAAGGCATTTACGACCACTACGGCACAGCGCTCCACATGTTCTGTTTCAAAGGCCTGTTGCGCAATGTTTGAAGAATCTGCGCTGTAGCCAGCTTGGTCGCTGCGTTTCACTTGGAAAATCAAAGCCTGTTTGATCCGCCCCTGCGGAACAGCAAAGATGGTGTCATGGTCGTTCTTCAAGGGCTTTCCATCTTTCAGTCTGTTGCTCATTGCACGAACACCACGCTCAATTTCTCGCTGGTCTTTCGGTGCGATTGAGAGCAGGGCGCACGCGATCTCACTCCAGCCCGGTCGATTTCGCAGGAACAGTTGCTCGCACAATCGTTTAAACCATTCAGACGTGTTGGGCTGCGGCTTTGCGGCTTTTATTCCCTCATCTCGCTGTGTGTAGTAGCGGTCTATCTTGGCGGAATAGCCAAACAGAAGGAAAGTGTTCCGATCAGCTTGCATGGTTCCAAGTTCCAGAGCCGTATCGAGATAGAAGCCCAGCAAGTCAAGCTCATCCCCCACGGCATTTATCTTGAGCAGGAGCTCCGCTCTTCGTCGCAAGTAATGGAGTCTGAGGTAGGGCGTTTCGAAGAGGTCCAACAAAACTTCCAGATCCGCCAAAGACATGCACGGGGCCAACGGATACTTGTTATTGAGGACGCCTGCGTCAATGAGCATGCCCGGCACGCTTTGAAGAGTAGCAAAGTCGTGCAGGGTTACGGATAGCCGAACCACGCATGTGACGCCTTCCATTGGCAGGGGGAATCCAAGTTCTGGAGCTTGGCCTACCTTCACCCGATCGATGTCTTCTTGAAGTCGCTGAGCAAGTCTGCCAGATTGATCCGATGGCTCGACGATTAACGTCTTAACGTGGTCGATCATTCGCGCAGGCGCGCCCCTCAGAGCTGGCCAAGAGACTTTCCCCGACTTTGCCTCAACTAGCAAAACTGTGGTGTCGTAGCGGATCACTAAGTCACTTTCGAACTGCTGTTGACCTTCGCGCCATTTGAAGCCGCGACTCATTTGCGCCCCGGGGAGAGCTTTATAGAACAGAGCGGAAATTTCGTCCTCCAGAAATGCAGCCCTCGCTTGACTCAATTTCGTTTGCAAGGCTGGATAGGGCTTGAGGAGCTCGTCCACAATAGGATGAATAAAGCTCATGAGTGACTGGGGCAGGGCGCAAAAGTAGGTCAATGCGTTCAAATAGATAAGCGGGCGAAGCCAAACCGGGTTGTCGAGGAATAATTTTTCTGGCTCTTCATCCTTCAGATCGCCTATTTCGAGACTCAGGCGATTGAACAAGATTGCGACTGCATCCCTCTCAACGTTGTTCGTTGCGGCGATCTCGTCGCAGTGGAGAATTAGAAGCGGCCCCACAAATCTATCTGTCCAAGGCAGTATCCTGAATCGTGCTTCATCCATTGACACGCTTGGCGCTGTGGCTTGACGGCGAAAGTCGTCAAGATCGCCCTCAAGAGGGAACGCATCGAACAAACCTGAGACGACGTCATCCTGGGTCTTCCGCTGAAATATGGCGTGTATTTTTCTACGATGCTCGTTTAACTGGTCTTCTTGGCGACGCACCAGTCCTGCGAAGATGTCGATGGCCTTTGTGAGTTCTAGACCAAACTCCTGCTTGAAATCAGCATCGATGCGACCGAAAAGGGCCTTGGATATCCGGGTCACACTTCCAAAGTATCCCCAGTTACGAACTACTGATGTGTGCGCTCGTACGAACTCCTGGACAGATGCAATGGACATTCTCTTTCTCAGCGCCTCTGGATCTTCCCCCTCATGCGCAGTGCCTGGGTGTCTAAGCAACTGAGATGCTTCAAACAGTTCGGGTATCCAATCAAAAAAATTTTGAATCAGGGGCGGTTCTGGGAATTGGGCATTTTCCTTGTCAAGAAGGTTTCGAAGGCACAAGGCTTGCAAATACTCGACGTGCCCTTGCTGGATTTTGGGCGCCCAACCCTCTCGCTTATGGTTTCCTTGTTCGGTTGGCGTTGCCATAAGACCGTATGTGGCCATGAGCGCGATGGAGTGCAGAGGATCGACGCTTGCGACGAGCCCCAAAAGCTTGGGCATCAGGTCAGCATAAGTTTTTTGCCTGTCGCAATCTGCTCGTCAACATAGCGGCGCTTGACCTCCATGGGCAACCCATTCAGTGGATGCCCCACCATAAACGGCCCTCGTCCAGATGACGGCTTCTGTTTTTTAGGTTTTCGTGATTTTTTTTTGCCCATCTTTTCACCCCGTCGATATTTCAGAGCAGTATGCCCTCGAGACCTGTCAGCAAAACCTTTAGGCCGGCGATTACTGAGGGAGACGCCCAACGCCTTGTGGTATCTCTGAAAACAGAAAGTCGAACTCTAGGTTGTAGGCACAGTGCAGTTACCTTGAGCTTCACGCACGCGGTGCGCGTGATCAAACGCAAGATGTGGCAAGCAGCAGCCATCCCGCTGAGCGCTTGACGGCGTGGCTCGACGCGATGCTCGCCGAGATCGCGCGCGGTCGCTGCGTCAGCAGCCGCGGTCGCAGCAACCCGCGTGACGTTAAGCGCAAGATGAGCAGCTTCAACGTTCGACCTGCGGAGCGGCGCTCCACCTGCTGCATCAACCGGTACAGCGGCTTCGTATCTGAACAGTATTGGGGCTAACGCTTAACTCAGGATGGAAAGCCGCTGAAAAAGCTGACGCCGGCATGCACACTGGCGCATCAGCATCAATGGCGCGCTTGTGAGCAAGCAAGGAAACGGCAGCATTTGGCGGCGTGGTTTCGCGCTGCGGCAAATCCAGCCTCAGGCGTGGTTTGGAATCACCGGGTTGCGCGCCGCTGGCACTTACCATTTACACGTTTAGACACGAAGCAACTTGGCCGCAACCCTCAGCCCTGCCGCACCGGCATGATGTGCACCGCTTCGGGCGGAATGTGCAGGTACAGGGTGGTTCCCGCCTGCACCGCCAGTTGACGCAGCAAGGCGGTTGACAGATTCAGGGCGACCCGTTGGTGAGGCAATTGTTTGGGTGCGACGGTACACAGGCTGATCTCGCCCAGCGGCAACACTTCGAGCACGGTGCATTCGACGGTGTTGGCGGCGTGTACTGGCGGCGCAGTTGAAATGTCCAGCAGTTCGCCGGCAATCACCCACGACACCTGCGCGCCGTCGTCCAGCCGGCCTTTGTCGGTCACTTGCAGGCTGACAGACTCGCCCGCGTCCGAGTGCTGGCAAGTCCAGACCAGGCGGCCCAAACCGCCTGACCCCGTGCCAGAAAAAAACTGCCCCTGAAAATGATTCTGGATACCCACCAGCTCGGCCACGCGGGCGTTGCGTGGGCTGGAAAACACCCGGGCGGGTGGCCCGATTTGCAGCGACTCGCCGGCGTCGAGAATCACTACCCGGTCGGCCAGCCGGCGCGCCTCGTTCAGGTCGTGCGTGACCAGCACCATCGGAATCGCAATGCGCTGGCGCAGCGCGGCCAGTTCGTGGTACAGGGTCTGGCGCGTGGGCGCATCGACGGCTGAAAA
>JAYWDL010000347.1:0-4004 GCA_043779865.1 Polaromonas sp. | reverse complement strand
GACAGCTTCGCGCCGGTTTCGGGGTTGTGGTCTTCATCCGGCCCGGGCAGGGTGACGATCAGGCCGCCGCTGACGTAATGCGCAATGCGGTGCATGTCGTAAATCTTGGTCGCCAGCAGCAGCTTGCCAATATTGGAAAAAACCGGGTCGGGCATGAAGGTTTTGCTGTGTTCGTCGGGCTTGCCGTACACGCTGGCCGCCACGCCGCAAGCGAAAAAACTCTCGGTGATGGTGATCAGCTCGACCATCTGCTCGCGCAGATGCGTCTCCTTCGCCGGATCAAAGCCGTTGGCCTCGCACATCAGCGCACCGGCGCCTATCAGCAAATCACCGAAGCCCGCACGCGCACCGATGCAGGTGTGGCGGTGGTGCGTGGCGTAGCTGTAGGTGAGGTGGCCGGTGTGTTCCCACTCACCAGCGTAAAACACGTTGTCATAAGGCACGAACACCTTGTCGAACATCACCACGCCGGTGCTCTGGCCGTATTTGCGGCTGAAGAGCGCCGCGCCATGCTCGACTTTTTCACCCGGCCGGCCAGCGGGGCGGGCGATGATGGTGATGCCGGGCGCATCGACCGGCACCGCGCAGCAGACGGCAAAGTCGGCGTCTTCCTTGCCCATGTTGCGGCACGGCATGACGAGCAGCTCATGCATGTAGGGCGCGCCAGTCACGATGGCTTTGGTGCCGCTGATGACGATGCCCCGCTTGCCGTTGTGAAGCGCATTGCGCTCCACGATGTGCAGGTAGCTGTCAACGTTGCTTTGTTCGTGCGGGCGTTTGCTGCGGTCGCCCTTGGCGTCCGTCATCGCAATGCCCAGCGTCAAATCCTGGTCTTGCACGCGGTGCAGGTAGTTCAAAAACCGCGCGGTGTTTTCCGTGGTGCCGCGTGCATCGTCAATGCGTGCGCTGACCTGACCAATCGCGTTCAACGCATCGTGCGTCAGGTAACGCTGGGCGCAGCCGGTTTCCTGGCACACCAGGCGCACGGCTTCGAGCTTGTTCAGCAGGTCGCCGCTGCTGGTGTTGATGTGACTTAGGCGATTCACCAGCTTGCCGCTGGTGTGTTGCACGGCCGTCATGATGGGTGCGTACTTTGGTTTGAGCGCGTAGTCATAGGTCAAGGCGATGGCATTGATGCCGGGGCCAAAGCCGCGCTCGTCCACTACGCTGGCGACCTGCTGGCCGTCCAGAAACACGCGCGGCTTGTAGCGGCGCAGGGATTCGCGAAAGTCGTCGCCAGACATCAGGGTAGCGCTGGGGGCAGGGGCGTTCATGGGCTCTCCGGTGGTGGGTTTTAGTTATTTTAAACAGCGTTTAATTTAATTGGCAAGCGTTTAATTTTTACGGATTGCCCTTGCTTTGCGCTTATATTCACCTAATGGAAGCCAAACTGCAACGCCAGCAAGCCCTCAACGATTCGCGCCGCGCGCTCATGCTTGACGCCGCCCGCGCGGTGTTTGAGCGCCTGGGCATCGAGGGCGCCAGCATTCGCGAAATCGCCAAACAGGCCGGCTACACCCCCGGCGCGATTTACTCCTACTTTGACAACAAGGAGGCGATTTACGGCGCGCTGCTGGCCGAGTCTCTGGAGCGGCTGAATGCGGTGGTCGATGCAGCGGGCATAGAAGCCGCCAGCCCGGCCGAATTGCTGGAGGCCAAGGCCAGCGCCTGGTTTGGCTTTTACGCCGCGAATCCGCGCGACCTGGACCTGGGCTTTTACCTGGTGCAGGGCATGCAGCCGCGCGGGCTGACCTCAGAACTCAACGAGCAGCTCAACGCGCGGCTTTACGATGCGCTGCGGCCTTGTGATCAGGCGATGCGGGCCATGGGCCTGAATGCGGAAAACGCCTTGCGCGAAAACACCGCGCTGTTTGCCCACGGCGTGGGCTTGCTGCTGCTGCTGCACACCGGCCGTATCCGCCTGTTTGGGCAAGATGCCACGCTGCTGTTTGAGTCTTATCTGATCGGTCTGGCGGAGCGCTTGGGCTGTACCCGCTGATAGTGAAGCTTGCGCTGGATAAAAAAGCGATCAATTTTGCAAACCCGGAGACAACAATCATGAATGCACCCGTCAACACCCTGAATCTTTTGCCCGCGCAAGACAGTGCGGGGCATGGGCACTACGGCACGCACCTTGTCAAAAACCAGGCGATGCCGCTGACCGGTTTCAATGCCTTCGCGCATGACGCCGTGTTGTCGGCCGCCGTGCAGCGCGAGGCGCCCTGGGCGGCCGGGCGCTGCCAGGCGCTGGGTCAGCTCGTCGGTGACGAAGACATCCAGGAGCTGGCCCGCCTGGCCAACCGCCATCTGCCCGAGCTGAAGACCCATGACCGCTACGGCAACCGGATTGACTGGGTCGAATTTCATCCGGCCTGGCACCAGCTGATGACCCTGGCCTGGAAGCACGAGGTGCATTCCCTGGCCTGGACGGCGCGCGAAGCCCAGCCGCACTTTGCCCGGGCCGCGCTGTCTTACCTCTGGAACCAGGTCGAACACGGCACGGCATGCCCGACCGGTATGGCGTATGCGTCGTTTGCCGGTTTCCAGACTGAACCCTGCCTGAAAATCTGGGCCGCCAAGGTGTGTGGCACGCAGTACGAATTCAGCCGGCGCGAAGTGGCCGACAAGCCGTCCGTCGTCATCGGCTACGCCATGACCGAAAAGCAGGGCGGCTCGGATCTGCGCGAAACGCAAACCACAGCGGTCTTCTCGCACAGCGCCGACTACCACGGCGCCAACGCCCATTGGTACGAGTTGACGGGCCACAAATGGTTTTGTTCGGTGCCGCAGTCCGACGGCTTCTTCACCCTTGCCACGGTGGGCGGTGGCGTTACCTGTTTCTTCCTGCCGCGCACCTTGCCTGATGGCAGTTTCAACCGGTTTTTTGTTCAGCGCCTGAAGGACAAATGCGGCAACAAGTCCAATGCCTCCAGCGAAATCGAGTACGCCGGCACGCTGGCGATTCGCGTCGGGCCAGAGGGCGGCGGCCTGCGCGAGATTTTGTCGCACGCCCACCTGACGCGGCTGGATTTTGCGGTGGGCTCGGCCGGCCTGATGCGCCAGGCGCTGACGTTGGCGCTCAACCACACCAGCACGCGCCGGGGCTTCGGCGCGTCGCTGGCCGAGCAACCGATGATGGCCAACGTGCTGGCCGACATGGCCATCGAGGTGGAAGCGGCGACCCTGCTCGCGCTGCGCGTGGCCAGGGCAACCGACCACATCGACACCAGCGCGCAGGAAAAGGCGTTTGCCCGTGTGGCCACGCCGATGGCCAAGTTCTTCAACTGCTCGCGCGCGCCTGCGATTGCGTACGAGGCTTTGCAGTGCCATGGCGGCAATGGCTTCATCGAGGAAAACCCGATGGCCAGGATTTATCGCGAGGCGCCGTTGAACAGCGTCTGGGAAGGCACGGCCAACATGATGTGCATGGATGTGCGGCGAGCGATGCTCAAGCAACCCGCGACCCGCGAGGCTTTCATGGCGGAGGTGAACTCCGCCAAAGGCATGGACCCGCGTTTCGATGTTTACCTGAAGGCGCTGGAGCCGCTCATCAAGAAGGCGATGCAGGAAGAGTTTCTGGCCAGGCCCGCCAGCGAAGCGATGGCCCGCGCGGTTCAGGGCGCTGAGCTGCTGCGTTATTCGACCTCCGAGGTGGTCGATGCCTTCATGAGTACCCGGCTCAATGCAATCACGGCAGGCTGGGGCGCCACGATGGGCTCGATGGGCGCCGCCGTTTCCAGAGCGCAGGCCATGCGCATCGTTGAGCGGGCCCGCGTGCTTCGGTAAACCTGGGGCTGCCCGGTGGCAATGACAATCCCGGCCGACTCGGGGCACTGAGATAATGCTGGCAAACCCCAAGGATTGACCATGCTGCTTGACGCCGATGACTCCCAACTCGTGCTGGTGGATTACCAGGTCCGCCTGATGCCCGGTATTTTTGAGGGTGACTTTGTGGTTGCCAACGCCGTGCGCCTGGCCCGCATGGCGCAGGTGCTGATGCTGCC
>JAYWDL010000346.1:0-4011 GCA_043779865.1 Polaromonas sp. | reverse complement strand
CTGCATTGCCGTCATTCGCGGCGAAAATTTGACCAGCAGCTCAAAGTCGAGAGTGGACCTTGCCAAACCCGGCAGTGGCCGTGCAAGACGGCAGGTCTTGTCAGTAGGCTTTGTAGGGCAGGAATTTGCCGGACAGCACCACATTGACGCGGTCGCCCTTGGGATCGGGTTGGCGCACGATGTCCATCGAAAAATCAATCGCGCTCATGATGCCGTCGCCGAACTCTTCGTGGATCAATTCCTTGATGGTGGTGCCGTAGACGCTGACGATTTCATACCAGCGGTAAATCAGCGGGTCGGTCGGCACGGGCGTGGGCAGCGAGCCTTTGTACGGCACAACTTTCAGCCACTTTTGCTCTTCAGCATCCAATCCGAAAATTTCGCCGACGACTTTGGCCTGCTTTTCGTCAAAGGTCATCTGGCCCAGGCAAGCGGCCGTTGTCCATTCCTTGCTGAGGCCCACTTTTTGGGCCACCGACTCCCAGGTGATGCCTTGGCTCACTTTGGCGGTGATGATTTTTTCGGTGATGTCGTTGCGGTTCATCGGCGCTCCTGTGGTTGACTTTGAATGGAATGAGCAGGCAATTATTGAGCTTTTCATAAAAGATGTCAGCGGTTTTCGAGGGGAAATCGCGTAATGAGTTACGAAAAGATCAATAGCAAGCATCGAACCCGGCTCGATGCGAACACCTCGTGCGGCGGGTGGCCAGCATCCCAAGTGGTGTCCGAAGCCTGTAAAGTGTAGGGCTTGCTGATTCCCTGCAACTATTCATAAGGTTTTAGCGCGTTCGATGTCCCGATTCCTGACTCTATTCACCGCCAGGCTGGCAGTTCTGCTGACGCTGGCCGCCTGCAGCCCCGCCTTCAACTGGCGCGAAGTGCGCCTTGAAAACACCCGGCTTAGTCTGCTGTTGCCCTGCAAGCCCGACAAGGCGCAAAAAGTGGTGCCGCTGGGCGGGCAGCCGACCGCGCTGTCGATGCTGGGCTGTGACGCGGGTGGCGCGACCTTTGCTGTAGCCGTGGCGGATGTGGGCGATGCATCCAAAGCCGCGTCGGTATTGGCCCTGTGGAAGACCCTGACCCTGGACAACATGAAAGCAGTTCCTGGCACCCGTCAACTGCTTCTCCTCAAAATTCCCGGCGCGTCGGCCGAGGCGCCCGTCTCCCGCGTGCTGGCGCAGGGGCAGCGCGCCGATGGCACCGCCGTGAGCGGGCAGGCTGCCTACTTTGCCCAGGGTTCGCAGTTGTTTCAGGTGGTGATGTATGCCCCGCAGATCACGCCCGACGTGGCCGAGACTTTTTTCTCCAGCCTGAAATTTGAATGAAGCCGTGAAACGCGATCCGATGCCGCTTGCCGCGACGCTGGCAGAAAACCGCCTGGCCCCGGACCTGCTGAATTCAAAAACCGCCACTCTGGTTTTCCTGGCCTTTGCCGCTGCCTATTTCTGCTCGGCGCTGCTGCGCGCCATTACCGCCACGCTGGCGCCGGTGCTGACGCAGGAGTTTTCGCTCCATGCACGCGACCTGGGCTTGCTGGCAGGCGGTTATTTTCTGGGTTTCGCAGCCGTCCAGTTGCCGCTGGGCAGCTGGCTGGACCGCCAGGGTCCGAAACGCGTCATCTTGTGGTTTCTGGGCCTGGCCGTCGTCGGTTGTCTGGCTTTTTCAGCCGCCAGCAGTTTTGCCGGGTTGCTGGCGGCACGCGTGCTGGTGGGTATGGGCGTCGGCGCTTGCCTGATGGCGGCGCTGACAGGGTACCGCCGCTGGTTTAACGCCGCGACGTTGTTGCGCGCCAATTCCTGGATGCTGATGACCGGCTCGCTCGGCATGCTGGCCTCGACGCTGCCGGTCCAGTGGCTGATGCCCCTGACGGGCTGGCGACCGCTGTTCTGGATACTGGCAGCATTGATTTTGCTGTCGATGGCAGCCATTGCATGGGCGGTGCCCCGCTGGAGCGTGGCTACCATGCCGGCCTCTTCTCAGACTGCGCAGACTGCGCCGCCGGTTCCCACTGGGGCGGTTTTGCCGCTTCACCAGGCGGGTTATGCATCCATCTGGCGCAGTCGCTATTTCCGGAAAATGGCGCCGCTGGCTTTCTTCAATTACGGCGGCATGGTGGCCGTGCAGACGTTGTGGGCCGGCCCGTGGATGGTCAGGGTGACAGGTGACACCCCGCTTGCGTCGGCGACCGGTCTTTTTTGGATCAATGCCGGCATGCTGGCAGCCTTCTGGAACTGGGGCATGGTCAACCCCTGGCTGGCTCGCAACGGCTGGAATGCCACCCGCCTGATCGCCTGGGGCGTGCCGCTCAGTCTGGCAGTGCTGGCTTTCAATATTTTCGCCGGCACGGGCACCGGCTGGCCGGGCTGGACCCTGTTTTGCGTGACATCGAGTGTCTTGGGCCTGGCCCAGCCAGCCGTCGGCATGTCGTTTCGTGCTTCGCTGGCCGGACGTGCCTTGTCGGCCTACAACCTGGTCATCTTTGCCGGCGTGTTTGTGGTGCAGTGGAGTCTGGGCTTGCTGATTGACGGGTTTGCAGCCATGGGCCTGGCGCAGGTAGCCAGCTTTCAGGTGGCCATGGCTGTATTTTTGTGTTGCTCTATCGCCGCATATGGCTATTTCCTCAGTGTGAAAGCTGATAATTCACCGCAATGAACGGCATTTTCATCATCGCCCATACCCCGCTGGCCTCCGCTTTTCGCCAGTGTGTCCTGCATGTTTTTCCGGACAGCGGCGCAGGCGTGGCAGCGCTTGATGTGAATCCCGACATGCCGCCCGAAGAAACGCTGGTCCAGGCGCACACCATGCTGGAGCAGCTCGGCACCTCGCATACGCTGGTGCTGACCGATCTTTTTGGCGCCACTCCCTGCAATGTGGCGCAAAAGCTGGTCGATGGGGTCAAGTCCAAGCTCATCACCGGCGTCAATTTACCCATGCTGCTGCGTACCGTCAGCTACCGCCATGAATCGCTGGAGGCCCTGGTGGCCCGCGCGCTGGTTGGTGGAACGCAGGGCATCATGCAAGTCGCCATCACCGCACCCCAGAACCAAGCCCGCAAAAAGCATGATCCAAACATCCACGACCATCAACAATAAATTGGGTCTGCACGCCCGCGCCTCCGCCAAGCTCACCAAGCTGGCCGGCAGCTTCCCCTGCGAGGTCTGGATCGCCCGGGGCGAGCGCCGCGTCAACGCCAAAAGCATCATGGGCGTGATGATGCTGGCCGCCGGAATCGGCAGTACCGTGGTGCTGGACACCGACGGCCCGCAAGAGCAGGAAGCCATGGACGCATTGCTGGCCCTGATTGCCGACAAGTTCGGAGAGGGTCAATAGCCCCATGACCTTCTCCATCCACGGCTTACCGGTTGCCCGCGGCATTGCCATCGGGCGTGCGGTGCTGGTCGGCTCCAGCCGCGTGGAGGTGGCGCATTACTTCATCCAACCCGAGCAGATTCCGGCCGAGATAGACCGGGTGCGCGTGGGCCGCAATGCCGTGGTGGACGAGCTGCAGCGCCTGCAACACGCCATGCCCAAGGATGCGCCGCCCGAGCTGACCGCTCTGCTCGACGTGCACCTCATGCTGCTGGAAGACGAGACACTGACCACCGGTGTCAAGCATTGGATCACCGACCGCCTCTACAACGCCGAATGGGCGCTGACCACCCAGCTGGAGATCATCGCCCGCCAGTTCGACGAGATGGAGGACGAGTACCTGCGCGAGCGCAAGGCCGACCTGGAGCAGGTGGTGGAACGCATCCTGCGTTACATGAAAGGCGTGGTCTCACCCATCGCCCTGCCACAACCGGCGCGGCGCAAGGGGGCGCACCAGATGTCGCCCGACGAGAGCCTGACCGTGCCGCTGGTGCTGATTGCCCACGACCTGTCACCCGCCGACATGCTGCAATTCAAGCAAAGCGTCTTCGCCGGGTTTGTGACCGACGTGGGCGGCAAAACCTCGCACACTGCCATCGTCGCCCGCAGCATGGACATCCCGGCCGTGGTCGGGGCACGCAG
>JAYWDL010000345.1:0-4022 GCA_043779865.1 Polaromonas sp. | reverse complement strand
GCTCATGGCTTTTCGGTCTTCAGCAAATGCCTTGGCTGCATCCGGCGGCGAATGGGCGAATATCTGCGCCAGGCCTTTGGGCTGCATGTTGTACGCGATGGAAGTCCAGAACAGCGTTGAGTCAGCCCATTGCGCCAGGATGCGCGCCATGCCTTTGCTGGGTTCCGGGTAGAGCGTGGGCAGGTGCTGGATATGCTCCAGCACGTCGGCAATCAGCGCCGTGTCGCAGTAAATGTCGGCACCAATCTGCAGTACCGGCGTTTTGCGGTAGCCGCCGGTCAGCGCCACCATATCAGGCTTGGGGCTCATCATCGGAATGACGACTGACTTCCAGGGAATGTTTTTATAGCCAAGCATCAGCCGGATTTTCTCGGAAAAGGGCGAGGTCGGGTAATGATGAAGAATCAGTGTCGGGGGAGTGGTCACGAGGGTCTCCTGGAGATTGAGGTCGATAGGGTTAACGGGGCATGGCCCGGTCGATGATGCTGTCAAAATCAGTGCCTGCCTCCAGCGTGCCGAAGGTCTGGCCCCAATTACCCGCAAGGCGCGAATCGCAAAACGCGTCAGCCACCGCGCTTGGGGCGCTCTGGCATAGCAGTGCGGCCTGCACGGCCAGCGCCACATCCTGCGCCAAGCGGCGCGCTTGCAGTTCTGATGTCATTTCTTCAACCTGAATGGGCAAGGCGGCGGCGAGCCGGTCCAGCGCAGGATGCGCGCCCTTGGCGGCAGAAAGCTCCTGCGCCAGAGCGGCCACGGCTTCGGGTTTGCGCAGGGCGCGCAGCAGGTCCAGCGCCATGATATTGCCCGCGCCTTCCCAGATCGAGTTGACCGGCATTTCACGGTAAATGCGCGCCATGATGCCTTCGCCGCCCTCCTCCACATAGCCGTTGCCGCCCAGGCATTCCATGGCTTCCTCGGCAAACTGGCTACCGCGCTTGCATATCCAGAACTTGGCCACCGGCGTGAGCAGCCGCGACAGGGTCTGCTCGTGCGCGTCATTTGAGTAATCAAAAGACCTTGCAAGCCTGATGGAAAGGGCGCAAGCTGCTTCACTTTCAATAGCAAGATCGGCAAGCACATTGCGCATGAGCGGCTGACCGATCAGCAGCTTGCCAAAGGCCTTGCGCTGCGACGTGTGGTTCAGGGCGATGCTGAGCGCCTGGCGCATCAGCCCGCTGGTGCCCAGGGCGCAGTCGAGCCGCGTCATCGTGCCCATGGCCAGAATTTGCGCAACACCCCGGCCTTCTTCGCCCACCAGCCAGGCCGTGGCACCGGCAAACTCGACTTCGGAACTGGCGTTGGCCTTGTTTCCCAACTTGTCCTTCAGACGCTGAATGTAAATCTGGTTGAGCGAGCCGCCCTGCAGCACGCGCGGCAAAAACAGGCACGACAGGCCGGCAGGCGTTTGCGCCAGGATCAGGAAGGCATCGCACATCGGCGCCGAGAAAAACCATTTATGGCCCGTCACGGCAAAGCGCTGGCCCCAGGCGTCTGCTCCGTCAGGTGCGGCTTGCGTCGTGTTGGCGCGCACGTCAGAGCCGCCCTGCTTTTCCGTCATGCCCATGCCCATGGTCACGCCCGGCTTGTCGCGCCACAGTTGGAGCGCTGGATCGTATTGCCGGCTGGTGAGCCTGGGCGCCCAGTCGGCATAAATCGCCGGGTTGCCCCGTAATGCTGGCGTGACGGCGTATGTCATGGAAATCGGGCACAGGCTCGACGGCTCCAGTTCGGTGAACAGCATGAAGCCTGCGGCCCTGAGCACATGCGGGGATGGACTCTCATGATTCGCCCATGGTGTGCCGTGCAGGCCTGCGCCAACGGCCATCGAAATCAACGCGTGGTAGCTCGGGTGAAACTCGACCTGGTCGATGCGCCGGCCAAAGCGGTCGTGGGTGTGCAGTTCGGGCGTATGTATGTTGGCCAGCCGCGCATGCGTCTGCATGTCAGCGGTGCCGAGCACAGCACCCAGTTCAGTGAGTTCAGCCGTGTCCAGCCCCGGTGCATTGAACTTCAGCGCATCGCGCAGCGGCTGGTTGGTCTCGAACAGGTTGTAATTGACCAGCGGCTCGGGCTGGTTGAAGACATCATGGGTGATGGCCACGGCGACCTCCTCTGGTGCAAACTAGAGTAGCTTGACCAGTTGCTTGCCGAAGTTTTTCCCCTTCAGCAGGCCCAAAAAGGCTTCTGGTGCCGCCTCCAGCCCCTGCGCTACGGTCTCGCGCGGCCGCAGCTTGCCGCTACCCACCAGTGTGCCGAGTTCCTTGAGCGCTTCGGGCCAGACGTCCATATGCTCGTTGACGATGAAGCCTTGCAGCCTCAGGCGACTCATCAAAATCAACGCGGGCTGGGTAATGGGCAAGGGCTTGCCGTCATAGCCGGCGATCATGCCGCACACGGCGATCCGGCCAAATGCATTCATGCGGGGGAGCGCGGCGTCGAGCACCATCCCGCCTACGTTTTCAAAGTAGCCGTCAATGCCATCCGGGCAGGCTTCCTTCAGCGCTGCGGAGAGCGACGCCGCATCTTTGTGCAGTTTGTAGTCAATGCAGGCGTCGAACCCCAACTCCTCTACCGCGTACTTGCACTTGTCGGGGCCGCCGGCAATGCCCACCACGCGGCAGCCGCGTGCTTTGCCCAGCGCCGCGAAGGCGCTGCCCACGGCGCCGGTGGCAGCGCTGACCACCACGGTCTGACCAGCCTGGGGTTCGATGATTTTCACGAGGCCGTACCAGGCGGTGACGCCCGGCATGCCGACCGCACCCAGGTAATGGGAAAGCGGCACATGCGTCGTGTCCACTTTGCGCAAGGCGCCCGGCTGCCCGGCGTTGACGACGCTGTACTGCTGCCAGCCACCCATACCGACCACCTTGTCACCGGGCTGGAACCTGGGAGATCGGCTTTCCACCACTTCGCCGGCTGTGCCGCCTTGCATGACCTGACCCAGGGGCTGCGGCGCAGCATAGCTCTTGGCTTCGCTCATGCGGCCGCGCATGTACGGGTCCAGGCTCAAGAAGTGGTGGCGTACCAGCACCTGACCGTCTTGCAGGGCCGGAGTCTGCGCCATGACAGACTTGAAATTGCTGGCGATGGCTTCGCCAACGGGACGGTTATCGAGCAGAATTTGTTGATTGACGGGCATGTAAATCTCCTTGAATGAGGTTGAAAAACTTTGACGATGCGATGATGCTATTTATTTGATAGCTGCTGGTGCATATACTGCTTGCGCAAGCACATGATTTGACCAAAAAAATCGGCTTAGCGCAGCCCACACGACGCAAGTTTTGGAGTGCTGAGTCATTACGATGCTCACGAATTCAATCGGTGGGAATCGGTCTGACAGGCGCATCTACCCCATTTTTACGTTGGGCGTCGGCCGCCAGCCGCCTGACGTATTTGAACGTTCCTGTCGCGTGAGCGCAAGCCCGGCCCTGCGCATCGTAAAGCGTTGCTTCGGTAAAGGCCAGCGTGGCGGTCCGGTGAATCAGGCGGCCCTTGCCGGTGAGCTTGCTGCCGTCACCCGGCGCCGGCCGCATGAAGCTGGTTTTCATCTCGATGGTGACCACGCCCATGTCTTTTTGCACACTGCGAGCCGCCACGGCCATGGTGACATCCATCAGCGACATGCAAGCGCCGCCGTGCGTGACGGAAAAAGAGTTGAGGTGCTCGGGCCGTGGCGTGTAGCCAATAGCCGACTCGCCGCCATCAAACAGTTCCAGCACGAAGCCGAGGTGGCTGACGAAGGGGATTTCTGCGCCAAAATTCATCACTGATCAGCCACCGGTTATCGCCGACACGCCGCCATCGACCGCCATCCACTGACCGGTGATGTGCTTGCCCGCGTCCGACGCGTAAAGCACACACAGTCCCTTGAGGTCTTCATCGTCACCCAGACGGCCCAGCGGGGCATGCGCGGCAAGCTTTTCTTCGCCCATGGCTTTGAGCGTGCCCATGGTCATTTTGCTTGGGAAAAAGCCAGGACAAATCGCGTTCACGGTGATGTTGTAAGCGCCCCATTCGCAACC
>JAYWDL010000344.1:0-4026 GCA_043779865.1 Polaromonas sp. | reverse complement strand
AAAGTCCTACTGCGATTTTCGCAGCGTTTCGACCACTGGCGTGTTGAGGACAGCGCGCAGCCCCCACCAGCCCGCTGCCAGTGCCAGGATGGCACCGGCCAGACTGCCAAGGATCGGCACGGTCCAGGAGCCGGTCCAGCTGAAATCAAACACATAGCGCGCCAGCGCCCAACCGACGGCCAGCGCTACCAGCGATGCAAAAAAACCGGCCAGCAGGCCCACGCCTGCCAGTTCGGCGCGCTGCACCTGCCGCAGCAGCGAAGACCGGGCGCCGACGGCGCGCATGATGGCAAATTCGCGCGCGCGCTCTTCGCGGGTCGCGGTGATGGCCGCAAACAGCACCACCAGGCCGGCTGCCAGCGTGAAGCCGAACAAAAACTCCACTGCCCGAATCACCTGGTCAAGCACGCGCTGCACCTGCGCCAGCGTGCTGCTCATATCGACATTCGTGATGTTGGGGAAGGCCCGCACGAGGGTGTTGTCAAAGCTTTGCGTTTTGGCTGGTGCGTTGGCCGTCTGGAGTGCAGGCTCAGGCGCGCGAAAGGCGCTGATAAAGGACACCGGCACCTCGGCGGCCAGTTGCGCCACCGGGTACATGACAAAAAAGTTGACGTGCATCGAACCCCAATCGACCTTTCGCAGGCTGGTGATTCTGGCGTCGCTGAGCTGGCCGGCAATGTCAAAGCGCAGGCTGTCGCCGAGCTTGAGGCCCAGCGTCTTGGCCAGGCCTTCTTCGACGCTGATAGCGTCTTTTTCGCCAGCGGTCCAGCGGCCGGCGACGATCTGGTTGTGCGTCGGAGGCTGCGCGCTGTTGGAGAGGTTGAACTCGCGGTCCACCAGCCGCTTGGCGCGATCGTCCTCAAAATCATCGGGCGTGACCGCCTTGCCGTTGACTGCCACCAGCCGGCCGCGAATCATCGGGTACCAGTCGAACTTTTTCACGCCGCCATCGCGCAGCGCTTGCTGAAAGGCATCGCCTTGCTCGGGCTGCACGTTAATGACGAAACGGTTGGGCGCGTCCGGCGGTGTCGCCTGGCGCCAGCTGCTGATCAGGTCGGTGCGCAACAGCACGAGCAGCATCAGCGCCAGCAGGCCGACCGCCAGGGCGCTGGTCTGCACCACGGCATAGACCGGACGGGCTGACAATTGCCGCGTCGCCAGCACCAGCCAGCGCGGCGCAGTGGTTTCGTTGACACTGGCGCGCAGCAGCTTGACGGCCGCATAGCTGGCCACGGCAAATACCAGCACCGCACCTAGAAAGCCGCCGACAGCGATCAGGCCGAGTTTCAGGTCGCTGCTGGCAGCCAGCAGCAGGGCGGCAAAACCGGCAACGCCCATGCTCAGCACCAGCAGCGACGCCGGCTTGAGGTTGCCAACATCACGGCGAATCACGCGCAGTGGCGGCACCTGAGCCAGCTGCAGCACCGGCGGCAGGCCAAAAGCCAGCAGCAGCGTCAGCCCCATGCCCATGCCAAACGCCACTGGCCAGAGCGTGGCGGCAGGCAGCGCGCTGGTGACCAGTCCGGCCAGCAGCAGCACAAAGCCGTAATGCACGGCAAAGCCCAGCGCCACGCCCAGTGCGCTGGCCAGCAGCCCGGCCAAAACAAACTCAAAGGTGTACGCCAGCGCAATCGTTCGCTGCGGCTGGCCCAGCACGCGCAGCATGGCGCAGTCGTCCAGGTGCCTGGCAGCAAAACTGCGCGCCACAATCGCCACCGCGACGGCGCAGAGCAGGGCAGCCAGCAGGGCCACGAGGTTGAGGAATTTTTCGGCGCGGTCCAGCGTCTGCCGCATCTCGGGGCTGCCGCTTTCTAGCGACTCCAGCCGCGCGCCGCGAAGTCCTGTCTCGGCACCGGGCTTTTTCAGCTCGCTAGTTGCCCACTTCACATAAGCCTTGATGGCCTTGTCATCGCCGGCCACGGCAAAGCGGTAATTGGTGCGGCTAGCCGGCTGGATCAGGCCGGTAGCGGCAACGTCGGCCTGGTTAATCATCACGCGCGGCGAAAAGCTGATGAAACCCGCGCCCCGGTCGGGCTCCTGCACGATGACGCGGGTGACTTTGAAGCGGGATTCGCCCAGCAGCAGCGGCTGGCCGGGCTTGAGGCCCAGCGCATCGAGTAGCGACGCATCAGCCCAGGCGGTGCCGGGCGCGGGAGTCTCGCGGGTCTGCTGCCCTGCGGACTCAAGACTGTCGGCGACCGTCATGCTGCCACGCAAGGGGTAGCCCTCTGGAACGCCCTTGAAGGCGACCAGTTTGCTGGCGCCGCCGTCCTCGTCCCGGGCTCTGGCCATGGTCGGAAACGTGACGGTAGAGACGGTTTTCAAACCAAGCGCCTGGGCCCTGACGATGAAGGCAGCGGGAATCAACTCATCGCTGCGGATCACCGCATCGCCGCCCAGCAACTGCAAGGCATCGCGCTCCAGCCCGCCCTTGAGCCGGTCGGCAAAAAAGCCAACGGCGGTGAGGGATGCAACCGCCAGCGTGACCGCAACCATCAACAGGCGCAATTCGCCAGCCCGCATATCGCGCAGCAAAGTTTTCCAGCCGAGCTTGAGAAAAAGGGTATTCATGGCACGACCTTAGCGCAGAACCAGTAGCCGGGGCGAGGTAAAGGGTTGCTGCGGCTGGAGTGCGCCCTTTTGGCCAAGGTGTGCATTGCGGTGCGTCATTTTCGCCCAGGCGGGAATCCAATCCTGAGAATGAATCACTCTCACAACCAAAATCGGCCTTTGGCGCATATAGAGCAAGCGCTGGCAGCTATCAAAATAAGAGTTTCTGGATGGCCTGTGCTGCTGCCTCACCCCGGCTCTTTCGCAGAGGAAGAAGGCATGGAAATCAGACCCGGCTGCAGCTTCAGGCGCTCGGCATGGGTGTAGCAGAGAAACCGTTTATTGGTTGCCCGGCCAATCGTGCACAGACCCACCACTTGCGCCACCTGGTGCCCCATCTGCGTGATGCCGCTGCGCGAAACTACGACAGGCACGCCCATCTGCGCGGACTTGATGACCATCTCGCTGGTCAGGCGGCCGGTGGTGTAGAACACATTGTCAGCCTCTCGCACGGATCGGGTTTCCTGCATCCACATCCACCCTGCAATGGTGTCAATCGCATTGTGCCGTCCGACATCTTCAACAAACAGCAGCATTTCTGGCTCGCTGGAGGCCGTCGAAAACAGGGCGCAGGCATGAACCGAACCTGCCGACTTGTAGGTCGTTTCCTTGAGCCGGATGGTGTTGACCAGCGCGTAGAGCTGGCTTTGCATGATGCAGGCGTCGGCGGGCAGCGCAATCTGGTCCACCTCGTCCATCAGGCCGCCAAACACACTGCCCTGGCCGCAGCCGGTCGTCACCACGCGGTGCGCGGTTTTTTCCTCGATATCGTCGATGCCATGGCGGGTCTTGACGGCGGCAGCGCCCACCTCCCAGTCCACCGTGATTGATTCGATATCGGTCACTTCCCTGACCAGCCGCTGGTTGCGCAGGTAGCCCAGCACCAGCAGTTCAGGATTCGCGCCCAGCGTCATCAGCGTGACCAACTCGCGTTTGTCGACATACACCGTCAGCGCCCGTTCGGCAGGAATCGAGACTTTGTGCAGTTCGCCATATTCATTGACCGCGTCAATCTCGCTGGTCAGGGGAGCTTGGGCTTGCGTCAGATGGGGAAGGGTCATGGTGAAAGACTACCGTAAAAAAGGCCAGCGCCTCGCGGCCCGGCCTTTTGAGGGAGACAGGGTCTCAGGGTTTTTTATCGGGATTCATCACTGCATCGGGCACCTTGCTGCCAGGCGGTGCAACAGCGGTGTCGGCAGGCGAATGCGCGCCCGATGCTTCCAGCGGCTTGGGCGATTGAGGCGCCACGTACGCGAAAGCGCCCGGATCGCTGCAAGGGGTCGTTGCGGTCGGCGGCTTGGTCTCTTTGCCTGCGGCCTGGGCAGATTTGTGGTAACTCGCAGCCACCTTGTCTTGCGACTGGCACAACTGGTAGGTATCGACTTTGGCAGACCAGGCTGTCTTGGCGGCAGCCTC
>JAYWDL010000343.1:0-11232 GCA_043779865.1 Polaromonas sp. | reverse complement strand
TCGATGCGCTGTGCTCCCAGGTCTTCTGCCGGGGACGGAAACCCAGCACAGACCGTGTTCTTGAGCAGCAATCCCCAGAGCGGTGCCTCTAAAACTGGCACTGGAGCGTGGATTGAAATACTGTTCATCCATCCAGTATAAGATGGCCTTCAGAAATTGCTCCTTCAGACTACGATTTAACCTATGTGTAGCCACTATCAAGCATTGAAGGAGCGAGAACGGTACATCCGTGCATTCGGGGTGGAACCGCCCGCTGAGCCAGGAAAGTTGGACCTCTGGCCGGGCTACATGGGCAGTTTCATCCGTCGCTACGACTACGCCGATGTAGGGGACGAGTCGGTACCAGCTACCGAGGCTGTCAGCGGCATGTTTGGATTGGTGCCGCATTGGGCGACTGACACTAAGATCGCACGGCAGACGTACAACGCCCGAAGCGAAACCGTCGCTGAAAAGCCCAGCTACCGTGATGCATGGAAACGCGCGCAGCACTGCATCATTCCGGCAGCGGCCATCTACGAGCCAGATTGGCGAAGCGGCAAAGCCGTGGCAACCAGAATTGAACGTGCCGATGGCGAGCCCATGGGAATCGCCGGCCTGTGGGCCTCTTGGAAATCACCCAAGGGCGAATTGCTGCACAGCTACACCATGTTGACGATCAATGCCGACGGGCATGACCTGATGCAGCAGTTCCACAAACCAACTGATGAAAAACGCATGGTGGTTGTGCTAACACCAGAGCGGTATCGGGACTGGCTGGAAGCGCGGCCAGAGCAAAGCATGGCTTTCATGCGACCCATGTCGGCAGAGGCGCTGGTGGCATCGGTTGATAGGCCAGCTGCTGGTGTGGCGCCTTAATGACCTCTAAATACTCAGTTCTGTTTGTTTGTATGGGCAACATTTGCCGAAGCCCGACCGCGCATGGCGTATTTCGGCAAAAGGTTATCGAACAAGGGTTGGCATCACAGGTAACAGTCGACTCGGCTGGTACGCACAACTACCACCCAGATAGTCCACCAGATGAACGATCACAGGCGCATGCGGCCTAACGCGGCTATGACCTGTCCGATCTCCGAGCGCGACAGATTCAGGATGAGGACTTTGAACATTACGACTTGATTTTGGTAATGGACTGGGACAATCTGGCGTTGGTGCAGGACGTGTGTCCACCAAAATATCTGGGCAAGGTGCGGCGGCTAACAGAATTTTGCAGTGAGAGCGACAGCCCAGTGGTGCCAGACCCTTACTACGACGGATCGCACGGATTTGACCATGTGCTCGATCTGGTCGAAGACTCATGCGAAGGCCTGATTAAACATGTCAGGCAAAAAGTCGCATCAGCATGACGCCCATAACCGTAAGCTTCAACACCAGCAAGTTTTATGGAGCCAGCTTCGTAAGTTCGGAAATTGAATGGAAGAACTGAAGGCACTTGAATCAATGGACCTTGTGCTGCCAAGCGCCTGGTACATCGTCGGGGCCATTCTGTCCGGCATCGTGGGGTACGTCTTTTACCGGCGTGGCAAGACTACAAAGCAGCCAGGTCTTTTGTGGACTGGAGTTGCACTGATGCTTTACCCCTACGCCGTGTCAGAAACATGGTTGCTGTGGGTAATTGGCTGTGGCCTTAGCGGGTGGGCATACGCACAATGGAACAACTGACACGACTGCTAGATGACGGAGGCCAGTCAATTTCGAGCGGTGTGTCAGACGATATATTTCATTCCGCTCAAGGGCAACGAAAAAAAGATCGAGTTCCAAAATTAACTCAGCTGCCGAACCCCTCGGCATGTCGGAAATTTTGAGCATCCCCAGAATTCCCCGCCAGCATTGCCACCCTTGTGCGCAGTCCGTTTGACCATGCCGGAACCACACTGCGGGCAAATTGGCTCAATGGAGGCTTTTGGCTGTGCCCTTTGGGAATTGCTTGCAAGTTGTTGAGCGGTTGCCGCTAAAGACTGCTTACCCAGCTTTATCATGGCAAAGAGCTTCGGACCGTCCATCAGTTGAACATTGCGGCCCGCTGCAAACGCTTTCGCATCATCAGTAAATCGGCCAGAAGTGACAACAAAACCGCCGGTTGCGCCTTTGGCAGCCATCACACCGTACAGTTCGCGCACCACTTCTACGCCGACTTTGTAGGCTTTCCACTGCCTGCACTGGACAAGAAATTTTTTGCTGCCTTTGATCAAAGCCAAGTCAATGCCTCCATCAGGTCCACCACCGCCAGTTTCGGTGACGCGGTAACCCTGCAACCTGTACGCTTCGCCCACCAGCATTTCAAACTCACGCCATGACATGCCGTCTAAAGCATTGGCACTTTGCGCCTGAGCAACGTCCGCTACTAAGGTAGTGCGCTGTTTTCGTCGAACCAATGACATCGCGGCACCAACCAAGCCGACCAGCGGAAACAGATACTGCCCAATCGAAGCAAAGCTTGTGAATACCGTCTGCGTGATGAGGCTCCCGACTTGTCCTGGCTGGACTGCCGCAACTTGAACTGGAGTTGCCATGCGGTGCAGAACCACATAGCCAATAGCTGCGATTGCCACACCAGCCCACCATGGCATCAATGCCACCAAATCGAGCATGTCCTTTAAAGGACTAGTTTTTCTATTCCTGGCCATCAAATATCTCGTGCTCTTTAAATCTTCAAACCTTGAATCTGCGCCGACCGCAAGCAGTCATGATTAGCCCAGCCCATAGGCCCGCTCAATCTTTTGCTACTACTGTGTCATATAAACCGTAATGGGTAAGCCCAACGTGACTTTCAATGCCGGTGTAACGTAGCGAGGCGTCTTCATAACGCCTAAAGGCGAACACTGCCTGGTTCATTTGCTCGGTATTGAAAACTTTGAGCCGCACCAAAAGATAAAAGTCTTGTACCGTCAATCCAGTTACCGTCAGGAAAAGCTCTGGTTCCAGCTTGGTGATGGCATCCTGTATGGTGTTCTCGCGAAAGTCTGTGAGGTACATGAACGCCGGGATACGGGTTGCAAACTTAATCAACTTTTCCTGAACCAGCCTGCGCTTGGACTTGTATTCCCGCTCCTCGTCTGAAAGCTGTTTTGCTTCCTTCTTAGTCAGCTTGCCGTCTTTAGCCTTGTTTTTCAGCTCCTTGACCTTATCGCTCTTGTTGATGATGGTTTCAATGATGTTGTCACCCAATGTTCGCCAACCCTCAATGCGATCAACTGCTGCCATCGCCTCGGGGTTGTCAAGAATGCGGCGCAGCGTAGCGTTATCCACGTTCACCAGCAGCGCACTCTCCCACTTGCGGGCCAGCAGCGTGGCCGAAGTGCCAGCCATGGCAATGTCCAAAATTCCGCCCGCGTCTATCTGCGTCATGTTGGCGCCGTCATAGGCCAGAACCGGCAAAAAGGCTACTAGGTCCCTTACTGCGTGCTCGGGGTTCGACTCGTTGGGCGACAGACCGATCCCATATTCAGACAACTGGCGCAGCGCGCGCGTGGGCGCGAAGTCGAACACAAAGCACACGGGTTTGAGAATTTCCTCCTCGTTTGGGTTGTCACCGTTGGGGTTTTTGATCGACCACGGCGACTGCACCCGAAACGCTGCCTGAAAGTAACTCTCCGGCGATTTCAGGTTGCGCAACATCAAAATTGAGGACCACTGCGCCACCGTCACCCCTGTAGTCAGCTTGCCGCATGACAACGTGATAGTTTTAGTGTCAAAACCGCTGGCAATGGCCCTGCGCACGGGCGGCAACGCCTCCAGCCCAATGCCAGCGGACGGGCCGGCTGCAACGATGACCTGGTAGTCGCGCCAAAAGGTGTTGTACCGCTCAGCCAGCAGGTTTGCCATGGCATGGCAGGCCGCCACATTGGGGAGATACCAAAACGAATGCTGCAAATACGGTAGCAAACGTACGTCGGAATATGGAAACGGCGGCCGCGAGCCAGTTTTCAGTGACTCCGCAGACTGCGCCGCATACCCGCCACGAATAATGTCAAGCCACTTTTGTACATCGCTCTTGTGTTTGAACTTCGCACCCGCGCCCGTGCTCGATGCATCAAAGAAAGAATTCAAGTCAAACTCGTCAAACTCCCCACCGCTGGCAATCGCGAGTAACTCATCGGGCATCTGGTAGGTCAGTAGGCGCATCTGTGGCAGCGCCGCATAAGGGTTGCGCTTTTCTGGGTGCGTAGCAGCAAACACGTCTTTGGCACGCTGCTCGTCGGTGTACGTCCAGTTAAATATTTGCTCTTCAATGAACTCGCCTGTAGCAAGCGCCTTGAACGGCGTACCAGACAAATACAAATAGGCACGAGTAGTGATAGGTAAAAACTCGGCCTCCGCGCCCGACAGCATATTCAAATCTTCGTTGATGCCATCCAGCTCCCCGGCATATTCAAGTTTTGACTCTTTTTTGGCAATCGTGTCGTCTTCGCCCTCAAACAGCTCCTTTGCTGTATCGCGCCAGGCACCAAAATGGTATTCGTCGAACACCACCAGGTCCCAATTGACCGTGTGCAGCCACTCATTACGAGGTTTGATGTTGCCCGTTGTATCGCGGCCCAGAAGGTCCTGAAACGAGCCGAAATACACCACCGGCTTGGCACGGTCAATTTGCGTCGGGTCGCTGCCCGAAGAACGCGACAGGTATTGCCAGCCGTCAAAGTCAACATGGTTCTCTAGGTCGGTCTGCCATGCGTCTTCTACGGCCGGTTTGAAGGTCAGGACCAACACCCGCTTAGTCTGTAGCTTTTTGGCTAACTGGTAGGTTGTGAAGGTTTTGCCGAAACGCATCTTGGCATTCCACAAAAAGCGCGGTGCAGCGTTGGCGTCCTCAGCCCAGATTGACTGGTAGTAGTCAATCGTCTTTTTGACGGCATCAAGCTGCTCGTCGCGCAGGCCAAAAGTCTCATGGTGTGTACCGCCCAGGCGCTGACCAGTACGCAACTCGGCCAGTACGGTAGCGACATCGGCCACTGTGCAACGCACCCATTCCAGCGTTGTATTTTCAAAGCCTTTTTTAACCAGCGAAGCCCGCACGTCATGGTCGGTAAAGATGGAGCCGTCGTTACGTTCGGCAGGCTCATCCAGATCGATGGTGAAGTTCTGAATGGCAGCAGTTTTAAGCTGCTCGGCTACGCGCTGCTTGACGTCCCGCGTCGTCTGACCGACCTTTAGCTGGCCGTGGTGCGCTGTATCGGCAATCGCGTAAGCATAAATGCGTGGGCGGGCTTCGGGTTTGGGGGCGAGAATGTCCTCAATGGCTTTACTCATCGTCACGATCATCCACGGTGACATCACCTAATAGGTCACTGCTCAAATCCATTGGGCGGACTAACTTCTCAATGAACTCAATCTCGCTAGGTGTCATGCCGTATTTGACATACAGGTCTTGATCTGTCCACCGCTTTGACCAGTCCTGCGATGGCACAAAGGTATATACCCTTCGTGTGACGTGTTGTGACGGCTTGTGAAGAAGAATCAAAAGGCGCGTTAGCCGACAGGAAAGGTAAGACAAGACACTTTCAGCCTCAGACTGGGTGGCGAAAGGCCCAAGGCACAGATAGGTTTCGGAACAGATGCTTTCAGGTTCACCAATGAATGGCGTACTGATGATCCTGTGCGGGTACGTATCCCTGTTACCCGTCCCAGGCGCAGCATAGCCCATAAAAATTTTCCATTTATCAACGAGATGCACGCCAGCTGTTATCGAATCCTTGGCTATGTACCCCGTGCCGCCATTCCGATAGATAAGCACATCACCAGCACGCTTTGTCTTTTTTCCCTTGAAGGTTGTTTCTAGGGCGAATGGCTTTCTTGAGCTTACCAATCGGTCAAAGCGCTTGTCGCTCGGTAGCGATAAAGAATCAGACTGACCAGTTTCAATAGACATGACCTTTTTAAGAATCGACAAGCCTTCATTGAAGCGGATAAAGATGTCTGCACCGTTTTCCAGGAGCGGACGGATAGCTGTGGAAACAGGCCAATCCTTGAAATGGGTGCTCACGTCGCACAGGCCGGGGTGATCTCGGTTCCAGAGGAAATAGCACACCCCACCCTTGAGGCCTACGCCCGGAAACACATCAGCTGCGCTCAGGTAATCAGCAATGGAGCGCAAACGATCATCAGCAAGCATGGCCTCTCTGAACTCATCCAAACCCTTACCGCCAGCAAACCATCGTGCAGGTATAACCATCGAAAGATAACGTGGCTCCAGCGACTTGGCCTGTTCAACAAACAACTGATAAATGGGTGCCGCGCTGGTGCCAAATCCCCCGTCGTTCAATTGATAAGGCGGATTGCCAATAATGACGTCGAACTGCATGTCTTCTCCAAATAACTCGGCCATTCGAGTCTTGATGTTGTCTGTGTGGATAAATGCGTAGGCGTGGGTCTCCAGCGCGTCGCCACGATCCATCGCTGCCTGGCTGGCACCGCAATACGTGCATTTACGTTTGTCCCACGTGTGTTCTGTACGCTCAAACCAGATATTGCCAGCACCGTTGCTAAAAGTCCTGGCTATGGAATGAGCACCATTGGCGTACTTGGAGCAGTACACGCTGCGCCGCGCCAGCAAGCTGGTAATTTGTGTGATGCCAATGCCAAACACTTGCTGGGTCAGGATATGGTTGACGCGTTCTTGGAGGTCTGGAATCTGCTGAGCCAGACCCTCATTTAATCGCTTGGTGACCTCGCGCAGAAATACGCCTGATTTGGTAAACGGGTCCAAAAACCTAACAGTCGCATCTGCCCACAAGTTCGCGCCGCTATGGTCTGCGGTCCAGGCCTCAGCCACCTTGTCCAACATGCGGCCTGCCAACTCGGGAGGGGTAAAAACCTCGTCATTCGACAGGTTAGCGATACAGGTCAGCACATCGGGGTTTCGCCCACGCAGGGTGAATGAAACTTGTTCGTTCATAGGGTCGCCCCCTGTAACCCAGCCAACTCACGCATCGTCATGGGCGGGTGTGTTTTGAGGGGGGTAAAAATTTCATGCTTGCCCTGATCGGCCCAAAGTGAGCCTTCCTCGCTGAATTTTGAAGAGCCTGTAAGCACATCTAAACGGAAGTCGCGCCTTTGATACTTGCCTTTCCCTAGGTAACCCCACTCAGCAAAGCTGATAGGCTGACCGTCGAGGGCGCGCATGGTCAAGGCGTCGCCGTGCACTACATTTTCTGCAAGCACATGGGTTGCGGCCAGGTATAAGTCGTCTACTTCATCAAGATTCAGATGTTCGGCAAACATGTCGAGCAAGTGGGCGCGGCATTCAACAATGTTGTCGGCCAGTAGCTCAACGCCGTAAATACACATCAGACCCAGCAGTGCGTAGTGCTGCCTTTCAAAGTCGGAGTTACCGTATTTGAGTTCAACCGCAGTGAGCTTGCGCCGCAGTATCTGCACCATAAAGTTGCCACTGCCGCAGGCGGGTTCAAGAAACCGGGCATCGATGCGCTCAGCCTCGTCTTTCACTAGGTCAAGCATAGCCTCAACCATCCATACTGGGGTAAATACCTCGCCGTGATCGGCAACGCGTTGTTTCGACTTGACGAGGCTCATGGGCGCGCCAGTCCTAAGCCAGCTAGTTGGAAAGCCAGTGTTACGTATTCACAATAGGAACTGGCTTTGCCAAACTCGAATCGATTAGATAGTGTTGTGGAACTCATAACATCATTTTCAACCACGAGACTCTTTGAGCAACTCTGCGATGCTTCTAGGTACTACACCACGCGCAAGCATGCGCTTAAACGTTTCGTACACGTCGGTCTTCGCGCCTTGTTTGAGCAAGGTGTCCTCGTCGTTGAACCATACGTAAACAATTACATTAGTGGGACTTGAAGCGAAGCGGAAAAACAGCCGATAGCGTTCAGGCATCCCCTTTTTGACTCGCCGCCAGTTGGTATTGTTCGCTCCAAAAGTTTTACCCAGCATGAACTCCGGCGCATCAGGGTTGGCCGGAACCACCTCAGTGATTGCCTTGTAGACCGATGCCAGCAGCTTGGTCTTTGGGTGGGTCTTGTAGCCCTTAGGGTCATCCTGGGCAAGTTGGGTCACCACCGCTTCGAGTTCATCAAGCGCCGCTTTGAAAGTTCGGAAGTAGTAGAAACCCCAACCGTTAGCGATCATCGGCATGCGGTTAGGCTACTTCGATGCCCTTGACCAGCTTACCGATGCGCCGAAGCTGCGCAGCGTCCGCCGCAACGATGTCTTCGGGGTGCGCGGTCATCTGCTTTTCCATGTACTGGAGAAAGCTGGCGACGACTGGGTCGCTCTCGTCGTCTTTGGACTTCCGCTTTGCGACAGGCTTTGCCGACACCAAGATGGCACCATCTGCGACCACTGTCACTTTGACCTTGCCCTCGAACTCGGGGTGTGCGTGGAAGAAACCGGCTGGCAAACGCATGCCTCGGGAGTTGCCGACCTGCACAACGGTGCCTTCGTACTGCTCCTCATGCTTGACAAGGGTCATGCTATTCCTCACTCACTTGTGTACACGGATGTAATTACGGCATTCTAATGCCTCTCGGCAGTGGCTTGGAGCGCCACTTTGGCAGTCGGAAACCGCGCGTCGACCGTCCGCAAAATAGGTGGTTAAAACAAAAATTCGGGACCTGCTTTTTTGTTTCCGCTAACCGCACGCAAATCTGGCTGCCGTGGGTATGAGGTGGTTGAAGCTCGCGGCGTCAGTGGCTTTCTGGCGCTGAAAGCCAGCCGGTTTCGGTTACCTAGTTGGTCAATTTCCGCTACCAACCCGCATAAAGCGGTCGATTTTTTGCTCGTTTCCGGCTGTCAGACCGTCCATATTTCTCGCAAGAAGTTATAATTAACGTACTCACAAGCGTGCTTACATTGCCAAGTTTCCACGACTAATCCGAGCGAACTTGGAAATCTGAAGCAACAGGCCGCCGGATGCAAAAGCGCCCAGCAGCCAAGTACAAAGTGACCGGCGTTGATTGTTCTGATCAACGCCCGGCAGGTAGATGCAGTCGCATCAAACCTGGATTGATTCTCTCCCTCTGACCCAACGCTGACGGCTCGCGCTTGCGCAAATCATCGGCTGGCGAACACCCACGTTTTTTTGTCTCGCTTCACGGCGAGGCGCAGCCATGGGCGTTTGTCTGGTTGGAGAACACCACTACCAATACCTGGAGTTCCACCATGAGCGATTCATGCAAGGGCGGGCAACCGTCCGCAGACACCAGCGCACCTGCGCTTTCGATCCCCTCGCCTTCCAAACCGCTGTTTCCTTTGGGTCAGCTACTGGCAACCCCCGGTGCACTGGCAACGCTTGAAACGTTTGGTGTTCACCCGTTGGCACTTGTCCTTGGTCGCCATGTAGTGGGCGACTGGGGCGATCTGTGCCATGAGGACCGCGCATTGAACAACCACTCACTTGCCAACGGCATGCGCATCTTTTCATCCTACAAACTCGCCCGCAGTACCGGCGACGGCACAACGAACGAAGCCGTCTGGATCATCACTGAAGCGGATCGGGCCAGCACGACGATCTTGCTGCCATCTGAGTACTGACATGTCAGGACTTCAGCACATCTTTATTGTGGGCGTGACGGCTGCGACCGATATTCAGTATGCCGCCCGAACGTCCAAAGGATTGCGTAACGAAGACCTGTACCTTCCGCAGTCCCTGGCGGACAGGTCGTGCGGGCTGCTTTGCGTGCTGCAGGCAGCCATGCTGCTGTGCGAGCTGCCACGGATGCAGGTTGCGGCCATCGCAACAGCCAAACGCGAACCGCTGCGAGGACTGTGGCGGCTGGCACGGGAGGCTTACTTTGAGGGCACGACTGAGCGTGAGATTAAAGCTTATGTGGACGCCTTCTCACCAGCACTGACCTGCACGACCGTTACAAGCCAGAGTGCAAAGCGGCTGGGGCCTATGGTTGCCAAGGCGGTGCGGGCGGGTCACGTGCCGATGGTGCGGTTTGACAGCCAGCACTGGTGCCACTGGGCCCTGGTGGTCGGCGTGGAGTCGATGGCCGGCGAGTCTTTGCCGCGCACTTTGTTGTTGCTGGACCCCAGTACATCACAGCCGTGGGGCAGCTTTTACAACGCGCGTCTTGAACTGCAGGCAAAAGCAGAGGCGTCGGTGCGGGCCAAACGGCCTTACACGCTGCCCTACCGATTTGTCACCGGCGAGGCCTGGGCGGTACGTCTTAACGGCTTGGTCATCGTCAAGCGCGGTCAGTCGCCTTAGGGGTTGCGCGGGGGGGTCGCATCAATGTGCACCGTACCCGCCTTGCTCTGTGCTCATTTCTGTTTTGTCAACGCTTTATCCGTCGGCTTCGGCGGTGAGGCACGTCTTTTTTAACCCATCGAGGTACTTCCATGTTGCACAACCACAGTCCTAAGTCCAACGTCACCGCTGCGCTCTCAGAGCCAGCCCATAGCCAGGTGCGCAGGTCAGTCCAAGCACCGCGCCGCCAACGCGCGTCCACCAAGGCGGCTTACGAGAAAGATGTCTCACGGTTCATCCACACGTACGGCGGCACCATTCCCTGCAGCGCCGACGATTTGATCCGGTTTATCACTGTGCTGGTCAAGCGGGTGGCGCCGGTGACCATTGCACGGCGGTGCCAGTCCATCCGCGATGCGCATGTTCGTATGGGTCACACTCCACCTACAGACGACCCACGGGTGCGTGAAGCCTTGCGCTGGATGGTGGCGGGTCACTTACCCCACAACCTCGAAGAGCCACCGAAGAACGGGAAGAAGCCGCCGCAGGTGCTGCGCCATGCGGTCAAACCGAAGCGGGTTGCCAAGATCATTGATCGCGCGTTGCTGACGCGGATGTTCGATTGCATGGGTACGGGCCTGCGCACCATGGATAGGCGTGACAAAGCAATCATGCTTCTGGGCTATGCGGGCCTCAAGCGCGGGGCGATTTGTGCCATCAACATCGAAGACCTGACATTCACCGAAGACGCGATCCTGATCCGGGTCCAGGCAACGCAGAAAACTGGCGATGAGGTCGAGAGTCTGCCGCCAGAGGCAAAAGGACGTGTATTGGCGATTCCGTTCACACGGGGGCTGCTTTGCGCAGCGACGGCCTGCCAGACCTGGCTGAAGCACAACGACCTGGAGGGCAAGACGGGTGCTGTGTTTCCCAGTTTCACGCGCTCGGGCGAACCGACTACCGACAGGCTAGCGTCGGCCTACGTCAGTGTGATTATCAAAGAGCGATTGAAAGCGGCAGGCATCACCGATGTGTCGGCGTACAGCGGGGAGAGCCTGCGTCGGGGTCAC
>JAYWDL010000342.1:0-4047 GCA_043779865.1 Polaromonas sp. | reverse complement strand
TCTGGCACCGTTTGGCCTTGTCCATGCTGGTCATGCTGCTGGCGGCCTTGCATGGGGCGCCGGCCAGGGCAGACATGTGGGGCTATGTCGATAGCCAGGGCGTTGCGCACTTCTCGGCCCTGCAACTCGACGAACGCTATGAGCTTTTTTTTCGCGGCGGGGAAAGCTTCAATGCAGGTCAATCCATAGGGAACACGGCCAAGCGGGGCAAGGATGTGGCAGCTGCACCTCCCAAGCTGCTGGCGTATTTTGACGTGTCGCCCAATTACAAGGCGGTCAAGCATCTGCTGCAAGAAGCTTCGGCAACGCACGGGATTGACTACGAATTGCTGCAGGCCCTGATCGCGACCGAATCGGGCTTTGATGCACGGGCAGTCTCACCTAAGGGGGCAGTCGGCCTGATGCAGCTGATTCCGCCGACCGCAGAGCGCTATGGCGTGAGGGCTGACAAGAACTTGGGCGTCCAGCAAAAGCTCACTGACCCCAAGACCAACATCGGGGCCGGCTCCAGCTACCTGAGTTACCTTATCAAGCTGTTTCCCGGTCAGATCGAGCTGGCGATTGCGGCCTACAACGCCGGTGAAGGTGCGGTCCAGCGGGCGGGCAACAAGATACCGAATTACCCCGAGACCAAAAATTATGTCAAAACCGTGATGCAGCTCTACCAGCACCTCAAGCCGTCGAGCGTGGGTGCGGGTGCGGGTGCGGGTGTTGTCGCAGGCCGGGTGCGCATGGAAATGATGGGCGGCAGCACCAGCCGCGGCAATATGGTTCCATCTGCTGTGGCGTACTCGCCTTGACCCGTGGCGACTGAGAAGAATTGATCGACATGCCCGGGTGTTTGTTTCACTTTGGAGCATGAGATCAAGCAGCCCTGCGAGCCGACAACCGATCTGGTTCCCAATACAGTCAAGTCAGGCTCAAAAAACCATTCTGGCCGGGATTGTCAATGCCCTTGTGATTCCGAAGCAAGCCTTTGACAGGCCCAGGATGAATCGGGCTTGACTGAACGTTATTGAATCGAGCCCCTTCACTTTCTTGCCGCCTGTCGCATCCGATGCACCGGCATTGCCCAACCCGTTAACTCAAAAATCACCATGGATCTTTTTACCCCCGACGTTGAAGCCCAATCCGCCGAGCCCGCTGACCAGGATTCGCTCGCTGCCTACGCGCAGCGCGCCTACCTTGAATACGCGCTGAGCGTCGTCAAAGGCCGGGCGCTGCCCGATGTGTGCGACGGCCAAAAGCCGGTGCAGCGGCGTATCTTGTACAGCATGGCGCGCATGGGCCTGGGCTTTGGCGGCCCCAACGGCGCCACCGGCGCGCGGCCGGTCAAAAGCGCCCGGGTGGTCGGCGATGTGCTGGGCCGCTTTCATCCGCACGGCGACCAGGCCGCTTATGACGCACTGGTGCGCATGGCGCAAGACTTTTCGCAGCGCTATCCGCTGATCGACGGACAGGGCAATTTCGGCAGCCGCGATGGCGACGGCGCGGCCGCCATGCGCTACACCGAGGCGAGGCTGGCCCGCATCACCAGCCTGCTGATGGACGAAATCGACGAAGGCACGGTCGATTTCATTCCCAATTACGACGGCTCGACCGAAGAACCCCGGCAACTCCCGGCGCGCCTGCCGTTCACGCTGCTCAACGGCGCCAGCGGCATTGCCGTCGGGCTGGCGACCGAAATCCCCAGCCACAACCTGCGTGAAGTGGCCGATGCGTGTGTCGCCCTCATCAAAACGCCCAAGCTTGATGACGACGAGTTGTTCAGCCTGATAGCCGGGCCTGACTATCCGGGCGGTGGCCAGATCATTTCGAGCGGCGCAGAAATTGCAGCGGCCTACCGCACCGGACGGGGTTCGCTCAAGGTGCGTGCGCGCTGGAAAATTGAAGACCTGGCGCGCGGCCAATGGCAGCTGGTGGTGCAGGAGCTACCGCCCGGCGTCAGCACCCAGCGGGTGCTCGAAGAAATCGAGGAAATCACCAATCCCAAGATCAAGCTTGGCAAGAAAGCGCTCAGCCTGGACCAGGTGCAGCTCAAGCAGTCGGTGCTGGCCGTGCTCGATGTGGTGCGCGACGAGTCCAGCAAAGACGCCGCCGTTCGCCTGGTATTTGAGCCCAAGACCAGCAAGGTCGGGCAGTCAGAGCTGATCAACACCTTGCTGGCCCACACCAGCCTGGAGAGTTCTTCGTCCATCAACCTGACCATGGTCGGGCTGGACGGCAGGCCGACGCAAAAATCCCTGCGGCAGATGCTGGTGGAGTGGATCACGTTTCGCCAGACCACGATTGAAAAACGCTCGCAGCACCGGCTCGACAAGGTGCTGGCCCGCATCCACATCCTCGAAGGGCGGCAGCTGGTGCTGCTCAATATCGACGAAGTGATTGCCATCATCCGCCAGTCCGACGAGCCGAAATCCGCGCTGATGGAGCGCTTCAGGCTCAGTGACCGGCAGGCCGAAGACATCCTGGAAATCCGCCTGCGTCAACTCGCCCGGTTAGAGGCCATCAAGATTGAGCAGGAGCTGAAAACCCTGCGTGAAGAGCAGGGCAGGCTCGAAGAAATTCTGGGCAACCCGCCCGCGCTGCGCCGGCTGATGATCAGGGAAATCGAAGCCGACGCCAAGCTGTTTGCCGACCCGCGCCGCACCTTGATCCAGGCCGAGAAAAAAGCTGTGCTCGAAGTCAAGGTGCTTGACGAGCCGGTGACCATCGTGGTCAGCAGCAAAGGCTGGGTCCGCGCCCGGGGCGGCCACGGCCATGATGCGGCAAGCTTTGCCTTCAAGGCCGGCGACGTGCTGTACGGCACGTTTGAGTGCCGCACCGTCGATACCCTGCTGGCTTTTGGCAGCAATGGCCGGGTGTATTCCGTGCCGGTGGCCGTGCTGCCCGGCGCGCGCGGCGACGGCCAGCCCGTTACGACGCTGATCGAGCTGGAGTCGGGAACGCAATTGCTGCATTATTTTTCCGGGCCTGCTGCTGCCATGCTGCTGCTGTCGAGTTCTGGCGGCTATGGCTTCCTGGCCACGGTCGAGGGCATGATTTCGCGCAACAAGAGTGGCAAGGCCTTCCTGGGCCTGGGCGATGGCGAAACCCTCTGCCGGCCCTCACATGCCAGGGGCAGCACGGGCGCGCAGCCGCTTCTCCCAGCCACGCATGTGGCGTGTGCTTCCACGGGCGGACGCATCCTTACGTTTGAGATCAGCGAACTCAAGCAGATGGACAAGGGCGGGCGCGGCCTCATGCTCATTGATCTGGAGCCCAAGGACACGCTGGCAGGCGCTGCTGCCTACACCCGCAGCGTCCGGATTGAAGGCATTGGCCGAGGCGCCAAGGCGCGTGAGGAAACGCTGGAAATCCGCAGCCTGAACAATGCCCGTGCAGCGCGTGCCCGCAAAGGCAAGGCGGCTGATTTGGGCTTCAAGCCGACCGGAATTGTCCGGGTTGAGTGATGAAAATGGCTGTTATCGCAATAGGGACGGGTGCTTGTAGCTATTGATTTTATAGCGGATTGGCTGTCAACTGTTCCAATGCCCCCATCCATCGCTGCAATACGGACAGGTGAGTGGGCAGGCGGCTCCAGATCGCTTGCGCCAATGCCTCGTTATAGGTGTGCGACGTCAGATTGCGGTCATCCACTAAATTCATGGCAAGGCGGGCATCGGCTTCTGTCAGCAGGGTGTTTTGCGCACACGCCCGAATCACGGATTTCGGACTGGCGAGTTCCAGGCCGAACTGGATTGACAGCACGCTCTGGGCGGCTTTCCAGCAGGCCTCGGTGCTGTATTCAAAGCGCTGTATGGCAGCGTCGCGCTCTACCAGGGTGGGGGAAGTGATGGGCGTCAGTTCTTGTAGCGTTGCCAGGGCGCGGCGAGCCATCTGGATGCGCTGGCTTAAACGATCCATTCAATGCCTTCGCGGGTAATGGATTCGCGCAACTCGGCATCAGCATCATTCCAGTCCACCACATCCACATTCAGCAGGCAACTGCTTTCTTCAAGCGCTTCGCGCAGCGTTGACAAAACACCTGCAGGCAAAGTGGCGTTG
>JAYWDL010000341.1:0-4049 GCA_043779865.1 Polaromonas sp. | reverse complement strand
GGCACCTCATAGCGCAACCAGTCTCTCGTGCGGGCCAGCACCTGAACGTGCTGCGGGAGCAAACCGACTTCTTCGTGCAACTCGCGGAACATGGCCTGTTCGGGATTTTCGCCCCTGTCAATGCCACCTTGCGGAAATTGCCATGAGTGGGTACGGATGCGTTTGCCCCAAAATACCTGACTTCTCTGGTTGAGCAAGATGATGCCGACGTTGGGCCGAAAACCGTCCCGGTCAAGCATAATCAAACCTCAATTTTTTAAACTGAGTCCATTATGCACAGCGAAGGCGCTTCAGCCAAGCTCACAGCCGGATGACAGTCCCCAAACCCAGAAAAATAGCCTATGAAAGCCTCCCAGTTCTTCATTTCGACCCTCAAGGAAGCCCCCGCCGACGCAGAAATCGTCAGCCACCAGCTCATGATGCGCGCGGGACTCATCAAAAAACTGGGCGCCGGCATTTACAGCTACATGCCCATGGGCCTGCGCGTCATCCGCAAGGTGGAAGCCATTGTTCGCGAGGAAATGAACCGAGCCGGGGCCGTGGAAATGAGCATGCCCGTCATCCAGCCCGCCGAACTCTGGCAGGAAACCGGCCGCTTTGAAAAAATGGGGCCTGAACTGCTACGCATCAAGGACCGCCATGGCCGGGATTTTGTAGTCCAGCCGACCAGCGAAGAAGTCATCACCGACGTGATGCGCCAGGACATCCGCAGCTATAAACAGCTGCCCAAAAACCTGTACCAGATTCAGACCAAATTCCGTGACGAGCGCCGTCCGCGTTTTGGCCTGATGCGGGGGCGCGAATTCACCATGAAAGACGCTTACAGCTTTGACCGCGACCAAGCCGCCGCCAAAGTCAGCTATCAAAACATGGCGCAGGCCTATCGCCGGATTTTTGACCGCTTTGGCCTGACCTACCGCGCCGTGGCCGCAGACAGTGGCGCCATAGGCGGCGACTTGAGCGAAGAGTTTCAGGTGATTGCCGCCACTGGCGAAGATGCCATCGTCTATTGCCCCACGAGCGACTATGCGGCCAATATGGAAAAGGCCGAGGCGCTGGCACCTGCGGGTCCACGCAAAGTGGCATCACAGGCGATAGTTAAAACGCCCACGCCTGGTAAAGCTACCTGTGCCGATGTCGCTGAACTGCTCAACATCCCGCTGGAAACCACCGTCAAATCACTGGTATTGGCCACCGACCAGACCAACGAAGCCGGCGAAGTGCTCAAGACGCAAGTCTGGCTGCTGCTGCTGCGTGGCGACCACGACATGAATGAAGTCAAGGTCGGCAAGGTGCCTGGCCTGCAGGCCAGCTTTCGCTTCGCCACCCTGGCCGAGATTGACGAGCACTTTGGCTGCAAGCCCGGCTACCTTGGGCCGCTAAGCCTGAAAAAGCCGGTCAAGATGGTGGTGGACTGTGAAGTCGCTGTTTTGGCCGACTGGGTCTGCGGTGCCAATGAAGCCGGTTTTCACCTCACCGGCGTCAACTGGGGTCGAGACCTGCCCGAGCCCGACCTGATAGTCGATCTCCGTAACGTGGTTGCCGGCGACCCGTCACCCGACGGTAAAGGACTGTTGACCATTGAGCGCGGCATTGAAGTCGGCCATGTGTTTTACCTTGGCACCAAATACAGCCAGGCCATGAACGCGACTTTCCTCGGTGAAAACGGCAAGCCGCAATTTATGGAAATGGGCTGCTACGGAATTGGCATCACACGTCTGCCCGCCGCCGCCATCGAGCAGAACCACGACGAGCGCGGAATTATCTGGCCCGATGCGATAGCGCCGTTTAGCGTGGTGCTGTGCCCCATCAGCCCAGACCGTTTCCCCAACGTCCAGGCAGCAGCCGACAAGCTCCATGGCGAGTTGCTCGCTGCCGGTGTGGACGTGATTCTGGACGACCGTAACGAGAGGCCTGGCGCCATGTTCGCCGACTGGGAACTGATCGGTGTGCCGCACCGAGTGACCATTGGAGATCGCGGACTGAAAGAGGGACAGGTTGAATACCAACACCGCCGCGACACGGCAGCCACCAAGGTCGATGCTGCAAGCGTGCTGGATCTTCTCAAAGCAAAACTGGCTCTTTGATGGCGGCATGACATTTTTTGCTTCCTCAATGACAGCGCCAGCGCAAGATATTGCAGTTGCCACGGTTTCAGTGCAAGTTTCAAGGAGAAAGTGGCTGACGCGCTTGTCTGCCGGGTGCATTCCGCTATTGTTTTCAGAGCAGGCGAGTGCTGGCGGGCAAATTGAAGAGCCCCTCATGGATTCGGTGCGCACGGCACTGGGCTCCGCTATAGCCAACCAAGCGCCGCCTGTTCCCGAATTCAGGGACACCGAAAGCCGGCTCGCCTACCTGCGCTGGCTGGGCGCTACGAGTGATCGCCTCAAAAAGAAAATCCCGGAATGGCAAGCTCGCAAGGAATTTTTGCAGACGGTCTGGTACGAAAGCAAGCGTGCCGGACTGGACGTGACACTCGTCATGGGTCTGATTCAGGTCGAAAGTAATTTCCGAAAGTTCGCCATGAGCAGCGTCGGAGCGCGCGGCTACATGCAGGTCATGCCCTTCTGGACGCGCGTGATTGGCGATGGCGACCCGGGCAAGTTGTTTCATATGCAAACCAATTTGCGCTTTGGCTGCGTCATCCTTCGCCATTACCTGGACCGGGATCGCGGAGACAATTTTATGGGTCTGGGCCGCTACAACGGCTCGCGGGGCAAATCCCCCTACCCTGATGCGGTGATGGGGGCGAGCAGGCAGTGGGAATTTAGCAGGTGATGTGGCGGGTTGACTGAAGCGACTTCTGCAGACGAAGCGCTTCGCCCCGTAAAGCTGGCGGACAATTGGCAGGGATTTACTGTAGACTGTACTGTCTGTACGTTTATGAGGTTTCGATATGGCTTCCACCCCCCGTTACGGCTTGGAGCAAGCCCGAATACAACTGCCATCCATCGTAGCAAAGGCTAACGCAGGTGTTGCCAGTGTCATCACGCGGCACGGCAAACCTTATGCGGCCATCGTGTCGATTCAGGATATGGAAAAATCTACTTCCGCCTCAAGTGTTGCTTCAAGCGTGTTGGCGCTGCGCGGCACAGGTCGTGGACTTTGGGGCTCATCCCCCAGCGAAACGATTGCCCAGTTGCGCGAAGAATGGGGTGATGCGTGAACGCAAAACGAGAAGGCATCAGCACGCCGCTGCGCTTGTGGGGTGGCTTGCCGATTGGCGCCACTGTGGTGGTTGACACCGCGCCCTTCATCTACCTACTCGAAGCGCATCCCCAATTTGCCGATCAATTTACGGGTTTGTTTGAAGCGGCTGATGCGGGCAATTTGCACATCGCCCTGTCCACCATCACACTGGCAGAAGTTTTGTCAGGTCCGTTTAAAGCAGGGCAAACCGCTTTGGCAAAACGGTTTGAAAAAGCCTTGTCGCACTACACCCTGGTGTCCGTGTCCCCGCAGGTAGCAGCGCTGGCAGCGCAATTGCGAGCGCAGTATCGCTTGAAATTACCCGATGCGATTCAATTGGCAACGGCTCTGGATATAGGTGCCACGGCCTTCGTGACGCATGACCGTGATTTTTCGCAAGTGACGGGAATCGACATTTTGACGGGTGAGTGAGTTGGCAGGTGTCTGTCACGTTTACGGTGTGGTGTAGAACGGATTTATTGATCTTTTCGTAATTCATTACGCGATTTCCTCTCGAAAACCGCTGTCATCTTTTATGAAAAGCTCAACAATCAGAGTCTGACCTTCATGGCGGACATCCATTAGCTTCAAAATTAAATAGGTAAAAGGTGATGCCTGACGGTCGGATTCAGACTGGCGAGGATGGCTGCGGAAGGCATAGAATGACTCCTGTCACCCCCCCCTTGGCTGCAGCGCAGATGAGGTTTAGCATGAAAGAAAAAGAATTGCGGCTGGCGATCGTATTCTTCGGAGGCGTCTCACTCGCCATCTACCAGCATGGCATCAACCGTGAAATCCTGAACCTGATCCGGGCATCCAAGCTCTATCACCGAAACAGGCAGGACGAAGGCAGTGCTGTC
>JAYWDL010000340.1:0-4055 GCA_043779865.1 Polaromonas sp. | reverse complement strand
AGGCACCCAAACCCGTCCAAGTTAGCGTGTCGAAGCTTTGTTTACGCGACGAGCCCCTTTGACAGACTCAGGGCGAACGGCTTAAGTGAACAGCATTGGAACAGAATGTGTCTTTTCACATTGCGGGGTTGGCAACTGCCCGTTACAGTTTCCCCACCCATGCACACTACCTCCGGACTTCACGAAATTCTCTATGTCAGCACCATTGCCGCTGACGCCCCCATTCGCGTTGTGGCAGACATTGCCGTCAAGTCCCGCAGCGCCAACCAGATACGGCAAATTACCGGTCTGCTGGTCTTTGATGGCATGCATTTTTGTCAGCAGATCGAGGGCAGTGAGCAGGAGATTGCGGCACTGATGGAACGCATTCAACGGGACCCACGCCACACGAATATCGAATTGCTGCACCATGGGCCGCTCGCCGAGCGGCGGTTCAGGCGTTGGAGCCTCGGCTACACGTCGGTGGACGATGTCGATGCCCTGGAGCGGCTGCAGCAACTGCAGGGGCAAGCCGCCGTCGACGCCTTTGTGGCGATGCTTTCAAGTCTTGATGTGGATTGCTGAAGCGGCTACTAGCCGCACGGTTACAGCCATGACGGCGATAGAGCCCCTTTCAGCAGCCGCCCGCCAAGGCGCCGCCCACATTGCGGACCCCGCCCAACCACCGCCCGCACCAACAGCCTCAGCGCCAGATCGCCCAAGCCGCCCTGACCGGACAGGGCATTGCCTTGGCGCGCATGCCCCTGATTGCCGAAAATCTGGCTTCGGGCGATCTGGTGGAGCTCTTTCCGCAACGGCGCATGGATTCGCCGATGGCGTACTGGCTGATCGTTGGGCCGCGCAATGCCGCACGGCCGGAGGTGCTGGCTTTTTGCAACTGGCTTGAAGCGCAGGCGGCGCAGACGCGCGAAGCGATTGGCGATGCGCCACCCTCTCTGCAAGCCGGTTTTTGAGTGTTATTGCGCTTTTCACAATTCGTGACAGCATCCGCGTCATTGCGAGCGCAGCGCGGCAATCCATGTTGCGCCTCATCGACGATGGATCGCCACGGCCTGCGGCCTCGCGATGACGTGGCTGTGCGCAAGCCTCGTCATAACCGCAACGGTGTCATCCATTGGAAAAATCAATAAATCAGCCTGTTGCGCATGTTCTACGGGCATAACCAGCTATTGATTTCATAGTAAGGCCCAAGCGCAGGAATGGCATCACACCGGCCAGACCACGCCCTTGTCATTGAGCAGCACATCGAGCGCAACGTCGTGCGGCTCGGGCAGCAGGTCGGGCAGCCAGCCGTGGCTATAGCCCAGGCCGACCGTGACCGGGCGTGGCGCCAGCAATGCCAGCGTGCGGTCGTAAAAACCGCCGCCATAGCCCAGCCGGTAGCCGCCCGGCCCGTAGCCGACGCAGGGCACAAACAGCAGCGTTGGCACGATCACCTCGGTGTCCCTGGGCTTGGGAATGCCGTAGGCGTCCTCTTCCATCGGGCAGCCCGGGTACCAGGCGTGAAACGTCAGCGTCCCGTGCAGCTTGTTGACGACCGGCAGGCCAATCTTGCGCGGCGACCGGCTTGCTATGCTTTCAGTAGCTAGCTGCGCCCGTCCTGCTTGCGCAAGAGTCGTATTTTCCTGAAATTCCGGGCTCAGCACGGCGTCTTCCTGCCAGCGGTACAGCGCAGGCAGCGGATCAAACTCGCCCTTGATCGGCCAGTAGGCGCCAATCACCTCATGCGGCGAGCCCACCAGCCAGATACGCATTACCCGCTGCAGCAGGTCAGCCCGGGCCAGGCGGTCAGGCATGTCAAGACGCGATTGCACAAGCGCTTTACGTGTACTTAATTTGTCCATAATGTCCCGATGCTATACAAATTTCTTTTCAGCGCGGCAATTTCAGTCGCCCTGGCCGCGCCAGTGGTGGCGCAAAGCCCTTTCACCACGCTGCCCCAAACCAGCAATGCCGCTGGCGACAGCCTGATTGTGGAGATGAACAAAGCCTTCCGGCGCGGCGACAAAGCCCGGCTGACGCAGCTGCTGCCGCAAGCCCGCGGCCATGCGCTGGAGCCGTGGGCGACATATTGGGAACTCAAGGCCCGCCTGGGCGACGCCAGCGCGCAGGAGGTGCAGGACTTTTTGACGCGTTATGCCGGCAGCTACCAGGAAGACCGCTTGCGCAACGACTGGCTGCTGCTGCTGGGCCAGCGCCGCGACTGGGCCGGCTTTGCCGCCGAATACCCGAACTACCGCATGAACGACGACCGCGAGGTGCGCTGCTACGCCCTGCTGGTCGAGCACCTGAAAAACCCGGCGCTGGACACGCACCTGTCAGATGAGGTGCGCAAAAACTGGTACGCCCAGCGCGACGCCGACGATGGCTGCACCGCCGCCGCCGCACGCCTGGTGGGCAGCAAAAACCTCACGCCGCTGGACGTCTGGCAAAAAGCACGGCTGGCGCTCGAAGCCAACCGCCCGCGTGCCGCCCGCGACGCCGTTGCCATCGTTGCGCCCGAAGCGCTGGCCATGATGGCCGAGCTGAGCAACAGCCCGATCAAATTCCTCTCCGGCAAATACCTGGCGCTGCGCACGGTGCGCAAGGAAATCATCACGCTGGCGCTGGTCAAGCTGGCCGTCAGCGATTCGGAAGGCGCCGCCTTTCAGCTGGAAGGCAAATGGGCGCTGCAGCTGAGCACTGAAGATCGCAACTGGCTCTGGGGCCTGATTGGCAAGCAGACCGCCAGCCGCATGGGAACACAGCCGGCCAGCGATGCGCTGCAATATTTCGCCAGGGTCACCAAAGACACCGACCTAAGCGATGACATGCTGGCCTGGAAGGCGCGCGCTTCCTTGCGCGCAGGCAACCAGCCGAACTGGCAGCAGGTGCTCAAGGCTGTCAATGCCATGAGCGAGGACACGCGCAAAGACCCCACCTGGACCTACTGGAAAGCGCGTGCGCTGCTGGCCACGGCGCCGCCCGACATTCCCACCGCCGTGGTAACGGCCCAAGGCCCGACCCCCATCACCGTCATCGCACCGCAACGTGCCGAAGCGCTGGCGCTGCTGCAATCCATCGCCTCGGTGCGCGGTTTTTATGAGCAGCTGGCGCTTGAAGACCTGGGCCAGAAAATCACCGTGCCGCCCAGGCCGGCGCCGCTTACCGCTGAAGAAAAAGAAACCGCACGGCTCAACCCCAGCCTGAACCGCGCCGCCTACGCCATCATGATCGGCCTGCGCGCCGAAGGCGTGCGCGAGTGGAATTACGCCACCAACCTGCACCAGAAGAGCGGCATGGGCGAGCGCGAACTGCTGGCCGCCGCCCAGTTTGCCTGTGACCGCCAGATCTGGGACCGCTGCATCAACACCAGCGAGCGGACCACCACCGTAGCTGACTTCGAGCAGCGCTTTCCCATGCCCTTTCGCGACACGGTGGTCAGGCGCAGCCAGGCCATCAACCTCGACCCGTCGTATGTCTATGGCCTGATCCGCCAGGAAAGCCGTTTCATCATGGACGCCCGCTCCGGCGTGGGCGCCTCCGGCCTGATGCAGGTCATGCCCGCGACGGCGCGCTGGACCGCCAAGAAAATTGGCCTGGACGGCTTCAGCATCGAGCAGCTCAATGACACGGGTACCAACATCACGATTGGCACGGCTTATCTGAAACTGGCGCTTGACGACCTGGGCGGCTCCATGGCGATGGCCGCTGCCGCCTACAACGCCGGGCCGGGCCGGCCGCGCACCTGGCGCAACGGACATGTGCTCGACGCCGCCATCTGGGCCGAGAACGTTCCCTTCAGCGAAACCCGCGATTACGTCAAAAAAGTGCTGTCCAACGCCACCAACTACGCCGCCATCCTGACCGGACAGCCGCAGTCGCTCAAAACCCGGCTGGGCACCGTCGGTCCGCGCGATGAAGCCGTGCCAGAACCGTACAAAGACCTGCCCTGAAGGGCAGGCTGGCAAGCACCGGGCACTACAAAATATATAGCTGACTGCGCCCGATCTGCTTGCGCTACAGCACTAAAAACCTTGCAAGATGCAACTACTCAGCCCTTTCAAAGCCATCAG
>JAYWDL010000339.1:0-11281 GCA_043779865.1 Polaromonas sp. | reverse complement strand
CCTGACCCGCTGACAACCTGAGACTGCCTCACTGTGCATTTGACCTTGCATCGGTCAGGGGTCAGCTCGTCTGTAGGTACGTTTCTTTCACGTTAACGATGATCGACTGCTTTGGGCCCAAAGCGGCCGTCCGATGGGGAAAGTTGAACGTCTGCAATGCAGCGTTACCCGAATGTGGCTAATACCCGCTTTCTGGCAGTCCACCTAAAGTAGGTTCAACTGGGCTTTCGTTAAATAGTGCCGAAAAAAAGTGAAAAGTTCGTATCCGGCGCGCCAACGCCGCGGTGCCTAGTGCGGGCGGTGTTGACGGGCAAGTGGCGCATTCACTACCTGCCTACCCCTTTCACTGCAACCGGAATCCCAGGTGATCAACCCGGTTCCCGCCCATCGGGCAAGGGATCTTTCGGCGACAGAGAAAGCAGGCGATCCACAATGTGTGTCCTATGCCGGCGTGGTGTGGTGATGGCATAGAACCGTTCCTGCAACTGTGGGGACTGACCTACAGCCACCAGACTGCCAGAACGCAGCTCGTCCTGTACCACCACATCAGTCAACACGGTGAGCCAGCCACTGTCGCGCGCAATCAAGCGCAGCATGGCCATGTCATCCACTTCGGCACGAAGGCGAGGTGTAACACCTGAAGAAGCACACAGCGCATCAAACTGTGCGCGCACGGCGTGCCGTGGCCCCGGCACAGCCAGGTCCACACCCTGAAGATCTTCGGGCAGGCGCAAAGTGTGAGCTTTCCAAATGTGGCTAGGACCGACCAGCGAGACGGCCTGACTGCCCAGAAAGCGGCAGTGCAAAGGGCGCTCGGGGTCGGAGGGCACGGTTTCGTTGGCCAACACCACGTCCAACTGGTGCTGAACCAGGCGCACCAGCAAGCCCTCCAGCAGACCCGACTCAAGCGTCAGCACGACGGATGGGTCGGAGAGTAGGGGGCGTATCCAGTTCTCCTGGTAGTTGCGTGACAAGGTGGCCATGCTGCCCACACGCAGCCGCGTAATGCCCTGGCTCTGCCCCTGCAATCGGCCCAGCATTTCCTGCCCTAAGCCAAAGATGTTCTCGGCATAGGAAAGCACCAGTTGACCGGTATCCGTCAACACCAGGCGGCGCCCTTCGCGGAAAAACAGGTCCTCGCCGATGCGGTCTTCCAGTTGGCGGATCTGGGCCGACAGGGCTGACTGCGAGGTATGCAAATCTTCCGCCGCGCGGGTCAGGTGTCCCAGCTTGGCGACCCGCCAGAAGTAAAACAAGTGGTGAAAATTCAGTTGCTCAAGATTCATTGATCTATTTTAAAGAACCTATTTTTACTATCAATGTATTTTACAGAACGATAGAAGCACTGCACCATTGCTCCCAGTTCTCACCAAAGGGGTTTTGATGACTGTGCTTGGAATTGTTTCGATGGTCAGTGTTTGCGCTCCAGGCGCTCTGATGCTGTTGGCCATGCTGCCGCCTCAGCGCCGGAATGCGCCCACCGACGGGCTTTGGCGCAATCTCACCACGCTGTCCGTGGTGGCCCTGGTCTTCACGGTGCTTGCTGTCTTCCTGGCTGCCAACTTACAGAGTTTGCTGCCCTGGTTGCGGCCCACACGCCTGGGTACCGGTCTGGCGGTGCTGGTGCAGTTGCTGGGCACCGTGATTGCCGTTTTTTCGTCACGCTACCTGGAAGGCGAGCAACGCCAGCGGCGCTACATGGCAGCGCTGGCAGGCGTTTTGGCCGCTGTGCATCTCTTGTTGCTGGCCGACCACTGGGCGGTGTTGATCGTTGCCTGGGCTCTGGTGGGTGTGGCGCTGCAGCACCTGCTGTGCTTCTACCCGGACCGGCCCTTTGCCCTGTTGGCGGCCTACAAAAAACGCATCGCCGACCGGATTGCAGACGCGCTCTTACTGGGCGCTGCTGCGCTGGCTTGGAGCCAGGTGGGCAGCGGATCTCTCTTCGACTTGGCGGCCCACATCGGGCGCGAAGGCATGTCCACGGCGCTGCAACTCAGCGCTGTGTGCCTGGTGCTGGCCGTTATTCTGCGCACGGCCTTGTTGCCGGTGCATGGCTGGTTGATTCAGGTGATGGAAGCACCGACCCCGGTATCTGCCTTGCTGCATGCCGGCGTGGTTAACCTGGGCGGCTTTGTGCTGATCCGCTTTGCGCCGCTTTTGGAGCAGTCCACCGCCGCGCGCTCGCTGCTAATAGCGTTTGGCCTTGGCAGCGCAGTGCTGGCCGGCTTGGTGATGCTGACCCGTATCAGCATCAAGGTGCGACTGGCTTGGTCCACCGTGGCGCAAATGGGGTTTATGGTGCTGGAGTGCGGTCTGGGCCTGTATACCCTCGCAGCCCTTCACCTGATCGGGCATTCGCTGTACAAAGCACATGCGTTTTTGTCCGCCTCCATCGTGGTGCGCGAGACCCGCTTGCAGTTCATGCGCGGGACCACCGCGCCCGCACCGCTCAGCCTGCTGCTAGCCCCCGTATTGGCGGTGGGCATGGTGTCATGGATCCAGGGTTCGGTTGCTGAGGCCGCCTGGCCTTGGTGGTGGAGCGCTGTGATGGGTCTGGCGTGGGCGCCGTTGCTGTGGCTGTCTGCCCAGCGCACCAGTACCCGTGAGGTCTTTTTGCATGGGATCTGCGGTCTGCTGATGATCGCAGGTTTGACATTGGCCGCTCTTTTGGTACACACCCTGCCGTTGGGCATTCAGGACCTGCCCCACCAGACATTGGGCCTAGTCACGCTGCTGGGTATGGCAGCGCTGTACCTCTGCCTTGTCGCGCTACAACTGCGCCCGCAGGCTCTGCGCTCTTGGCGGCGGTGGAGCTATGCGGGCTTTTATGTGGACGAGGCGTACACCCGCCTGGCCCTGCAGCTCTGGCCCGGCCAGTGGACCCCGCAAGCACACAACACAGCCGCTGCACCCGACCCCCGCCCCTAAACCCAACATGAAGAAAAGCTATGCACACATTGACCATCACCGCCGAGCCAACGCAAGAACCGGCAAGCCGGATCAACCCATTGGCAAGTAGCAGCCCCGACTGGGAAGGCCAGATTCAAGCCGCTTGCGCGCAAGCTTGCCGGGCTATTGCGCCTGCCTGGCCGCTGGACCGCGCCATCGCCGTGAACCCGCATTGGTCACGCATCGTTATGCCAGTGCGCCAGGTGGCCGCACGCATGGCAGTTTTGGGGGGCATCCAGGTGTTCCCCACCCGCCAGAGCCAGCAACAGGCCTGGGACGCAGGCCGCATCACCGCTGCAGACCTGGACCATGCCTTGACAAAAGTGTCCGGTGCCCAGGCCGTACTAACCCACGCCCAATGCCTGGACACATTGCACACCGCACCCAAGTTGGCTCAGTTGCCGCTGCTGATCGAAGTGCTGGACAGCGACCCCAAGCGCCATACCCGGCTGTCCTGGCGCCAGGCCATTACGCACCAAGTGAGTCAGACCTGCGCCGCCTACTTCGACAAACACCAGGCTGACTGGCAACCCGAGCGCTCCGAAGGCTTGTACGCGTTCTGGCTGGACACACTGCAGCACGACCATGGCATTGGCATGCTTATGGGGCTGCCCAAGCTGGGCCAAGCACTTCAGGCACTGCCTCGCACGCCAAAGGATGCAGATCGGTGGGTATTGCAGCGCCTGGGCCTGCCGCAAGCGGTATGGGCCGACTATCTGGAAGCCGTGCTTCTTACCGTCAATGGCTGGGCGTCTTGGTGTGCCTATCTTGGCTGGCAGGCGGGTCTGAACGGCGGCGAAGACCCGCATTTGCGTGAGTTGCTGGCCATACGCCTGGCTTGGAGCGCCATCTTGCTGGAATGCAAGGGCAACGCTACACACAGCCCGACCTTCACGGCACTGCAGAGCGAATGGAGCCGTGCGCCTGCATTATTGAAACAGGCAGAGGACGCACTGCTGGTGGATGAGGTCTGGCAGGTCGCGTTAGAGGTGGGGTACCAGCGAACATTGGCCCACAAGCTCACCGGTGCCACACGCACCAGCGCCGCGGCGCAAGACATTGAGGTCCAGGCGGCGTTCTGCATTGATGTGCGCAGCGAGCCCATTCGCCGCGCACTCGAAGCTGCATCGCCTGCCATCCAGACCATCGGATTTGCCGGATTCTTTGGCCTGCCCGTGGCCTACACCCCACTGGCCACGCAAGCACGGCGGCCGCAATTGCCCGGGCTTCTGGCACCCGGCGCGGAGGTCACAGACTCCATCGTCTCCAGCGGCCAAGGTGCCCAGGCTGCTGATGCTGCTTTGCAAAACGATGCCCGCCGCGCCCGGCGGGATCGTTTTGGATTGACCGACCAATGGCTGGCCGCCAGCCGCTGGCCAGGTGCCGCATTTTCCTTCGTAGAGGCCGCAGGCATTGGCTACCTGGGCAAGCTGGGGCAATGGCTTAATCCCGCCAAGATGGCCAGAGCACGCGATGACTTGGACGGCCTGCCAGTGCGTTACCGGCCCCTGTGCCGCCCCCAGCTTGCCGGCATGGATGTGGACGCCAAGATCTCGGTGGCCGCAAAAGTTTTACACGCCATGGGACTGGACCACAAACTCGCACCGCTGGTGCTGCTGGTAGGTCATGGCAGCCAATCCAGCAACAACGCCCACGCGGCGGCGCTGGACTGCGGTGCCTGCTGCGGCCAGACCGGCGAAGTCAATGCCCGCAGCCTGGCCCTGTTACTCAACGAGGCGGCGGTTCGCCAAGGCCTGCAAAGCCAGGGCACTGCCGTTCCGCAAGAGACCGTATTTGTAGCGGCCCTGCACAACACCACCACGGACGAAATCGAAGGCTTCGACCTCGACTTGCTGCCACCTGCTGCGAGGGCACGCTGGGATCATTTGCAAAGCGTATTCGCCAGCGGGGGGGACCAGGTGCGCCGCGAACGCGCGCCAAAGCTGGGCTTGGACCCTAGCGTCGCCCCAAGCGCGCTGCTTGACCAGTTGCGTATCCGCGCCAATGACGGCGCGCAAACCCGCCCAGAATGGGGCTTGGCAGGCAATGCCGCTTTTGTTATTGCCACGCGTGAACGCAGTCGTGGTGTTGATCTAGGGGGACGCAGCTTTCTACACGACTATGACTCCAGCCAAGATGCGGATGGCAGCGTGCTTGAACTTCTCATGACCGCGCCCATGCTGGTCACCCACTGGATCAACTGGCAATACAACGCCTCTACCTGCGACCCTATTCACATGGGCAGTGGTAACAAGGTGCTGCACAACGTGGTGGGCGGGCACATCGGTGTGTTCGAGGGGAACGGGGGTGACCTGCGCATCGGCTTGTCGCGCCAGTCACTGCATGACGGCAAGCGATGGGTGCATGAACCTGTTCGCTTAACGGTGGTGATTGACGCACCCCAACAGGCCATTGAAGGTGTCGTCCGCAAACATGCCGTGGTTCAGCAGCTGCTGGACAACGGTTGGCTGTACCTATGGCGTTTCGATGGACCGAATTTGTTGCAATATGAAATGGGCGACTGGCACCCCGTCGTGCTGGAGCCCATTTGATGCCCGAGCTTTCTGCATACCAAGGTCGAAAAGTCGCCTTGCTGACGCAACACGGGTCAAATTGCTGGCTCCAATGTCGGGTCTGGAGCAAGCAGTTCCGTAGGTCGACTGACTCTTGTCAGTCTTTTGCAGACTGCCGCTTTGAGCCCACTGCGGCCTTCCAGTTTTTCCTAAGGGGAGCAGTCAAATGCCAGAGTGATGAGCTGCCGAGTGGTCTCAGCGCCATCTAAACTCCGAAACGAACTTCTCAAGCTGAGTAAGATTATCGAGTCCATGCAGTGCCGTCTTGCCGGCGATGCCGGAAATCACAAACGGCGAGCGGTCGCCCAAGCTCTGCAAGCTGGTCCGAAGCTCGCCAAAGATTCGCTGCCTGTTCTCGTGGCGCCACCCGTAGGAGCCTGGTAGGGTCCAGTATCTTCCCCCCTTTTCAATGGCGGGGATGGCATAGGAAAGAGCTGCCAAAACTTCGAGTCTGTCGAAGGCAACGTGGAACGCTTCTTCAGATGGGAAGTGCGACCGAAAAAGTGGCAGAAGCAGGGCTTCGAGGTGATTCTGCAATGGAGTGAACTGCCGGTCGCGCTCGGGCAATGACTTCATAACGTCTGCACTTCGCTCAAAAAGTGCCCAAACGGGCGCCAACTCCACGACGCGCTTGTCCTCCCGGTCTTCGCGTGCGACCACCGAATTGAACATAGCGTGCAGCGCGGCCCATTGGTCCGTTGCAATCGCGCCAAGCCCAAAGGCATAGAGCAGCAGTGTGGCCGGGTAGCGCTGTAGTTCTAGCCATATGACGATGCCCCCTTGTACCCGACGTTGGGAAAGCTTTGCCAGTGCCTTGGTCCACGGATTAACCTGCGCCCCCTGACTCCACTCGCCGGCGACGAATGCCATCCGAATTAGCGTGACGGACGGAGCCTCATACGATTTCAATCGTGCGAGGATGGAGGCACCTTTAGTATCTTGGGAGTTCACGTCGAAGGCAGGGCCGTTCGTTGCTGCCGCCACATTCTCAACCTCACGGCTGACAAGGTCGTCGAGCGCTATTCGGTATTTGGGCTCCGAAAGGTACCGCTTGAGAGTGGCGACCGCGGCCTCAGTAGAAAGCGGGTGAGGCCGTGAAAACTCCTCGAGCGCTTTCACCTGCTCGCTCACGGTGTCGAAGAACGAATCGGCATCCGAAATCTCAATAAGCGTGGCGCCACGGCGACCAATAAGGTCGGCGGCTTTAGCGCTTGGTTCACCTCTACTGGCCCAGTAGGTTGTGAACCGTCGATAAGGTGCGCGGGTCACGGCAGCCCTGAGTGCATCGTCCCAATCTGCGGACCACCCTGCGATGACCAGGCCGTACTCGTCGAAGATTCGGTCGAGGAGGTGGTTGAACGCATCCGGATACGTGGCCAGTTCTTCCGGCGTGTTCCTGATTCGAGTGTCCAAGTAGTCGCCGTGAATCTTGACGACTGTGCAGGGGGTGTCTTGGATTCAATTACGAGTTGCGAATTTAACAGTCTGGAAAGGTGAGTCGAAGTGGCATTCGCTGCGATGATTTACCGACCTACCACAGTCAAATTTAGCAACACATGAACAGACACCTCGACCCAGAGCAACGATACCAAATTCAACTTGGCTTGGCCCAAGGCCTTCCCGTTAGCGCTATTGCGCAAGGTATTGGCTTTGACCAAAGTACCATTTACCGCGAGCTCGACCGCAATGGCGGCGGCGCTGGCTACGATGCCAATTTCGCCCAGCAAAGAGCCGACAAACGGGCCCTGTGCTCGCGTAACGCCCGCGCCACGCCAAGCAAGACCTGGCACGCGGTCGAGCACTATCTGGGACTCGAGCACAGCCCAGAACAGATTGCAGGCCTTATCGACATCAGCCATGAGACGATTTACCTCCACATCTACCGCGACAGACAAGCTGGTGGATGCTTGCACTTGTCGTTGCGCTGTCAAAAGCCCTACAAGAAGCGCTGTAGCGGCAGCAACCGCTGCCGCAGAGGCCACATTGCCAACCAAAGGCGCATTGCTGAGCGCCCAGCGCACATTGAAGACCGCGCCCAAGTCGGCCACTGGGAGTTTGACACCATCGTCGGGCCCAACCAGGCCAGCAGCATGCTCACGGGGGTAGAGCGCAAGTCGGGGCTGGTGCTGATAGCCCGGCTGGCTGACCGCAGCGCCGCCACGGCCTGCGCTGCAATGATCACGCTGCTTGGGCCGCTGGCCCATTGGGTCAAGACAGTAACGACCGATAACGGCAGGGAGTTCGCCTGGCACGAGTGCCTCGATGCAGCGATAGGCTGCACATCGTACTTCTGCGACCCGTATGCGAGCTGGCAACGGGGAAGCAACGAAAACGCCAATGGGCTGATCCGCCAGTACCTGCCAAAAAAACGTGACCTGTCAAAGGTAACGCAGGAAGAAATTGACATGACCATGGAACGGCTCAACAACCGCCCGCGCAAAAGATTGGGATTTAAAACACCCAATCAGGTGTTCTTACAATCATCAAACCGCTTTCGCAACTCGTAGTTGAATCCAAGTGTGGACGAGCGGGAGAGCGCCGTCGATTTGGTCTGGAGAGGCTAAGGACCGTCGCCTGGATTCCAACGTCCTGCAGAGCTATCTCGAGGAGCCGGTCGAAGTTCGTGGTCAAAATCACCCTGACGTACCCCAACTTCACCAAGTCAGCGACGGCTCGGTGAGCCTTCGTCGGGACCTTGGCTCCTTCCTCTCGCTCCTCCTCGGTGGGCTCCCAGTAGCTTCGCAGCAGTTGCTGTCGTTCCGCAGGCGTTTTGGCGACAGCGTCTAGCAGCTCTGAGTACCCCGGCTCCTTGCCCGTAGTCTTGAGGAACCATCCCGCCGGGTCCGGCTCGCAGTTCGCTCCTTGTAAGGCGGCTAACTTGCGCACCAACTCAATGGTGATTTCCCAGCCCGTGGGGATTCGAGCGGCCCGCGACACGCCAGAACCCAGCAAGACGGCATAGACGCCCTTGTTGGCGTGCATCGAAAAAGCAAGCGAGTTTGTGGGGTCAATCATTGGTTTACTTATTTGATGTGAAGTGACGCAGGAACCGCGCACGTCGACGGTATGTAGAGCATTGTCGTCGCGAGGGCCGCACCCGAATGTCTAGTTTTAATCTAAGTCGCGTGTGACCGCCCTTGGTCGCGAGTCGTTTGCAGGGGCGCACAACCTATGCCTGCGAGGCAGATGAAATCAGCAAAAAATTCCAGCGCAGGCCACATGCGCTGTCGAGGCATTGCGATATGCTGAAAAGTTGCAATAAAAGAGAAAGACGGAGTTCCGCGAAATATGCCTCTGCGTGCAGTTAGCGATGCTGGAAACGTCCATGCGTTTGAGTTTGACGCCGCGCGTTGGGCAGCACTCAAGCAGGGCTACCGCGTCATGGGCCTTCGTATTCCTTGCTGCGGAAGTGCTGCAATACCCAAAACCAGCATGATAGGAAACTTCTTCTTCGCCCACGCCAGTAAGGGCGAATGCAACACCGCCCCAGAAAGCGCGGAACACCTCTATTGCAAGCAACTCGTTGCTCAGGCTGCGCAAAGCGCTGGCTGGACGGTAACCACCGAGCAGCCTGGCGTATCCACCGCAGGAGAGGAGTGAGTTGCGGACGTGTTCTGCGAAAAAGGCTCAGCCAAGATTGCTTTTGAAATCCAAATGTCGCATCAAACTGACGAGGAAGCGCAACGAAGGCAATTGCGCTACAAGGCTTCCGGGGTAAGAGGCGCCTGGTTCTATAGTTCAAAAGCGCGGAAGGCCCCTGTCGCGTTCGATAAAGATACGCCTGCCTTTGCCCTAGTTCCCGTCGTGGTGGGCAAAGTTCCAACAGTTCAGCGGTTTGATGTGAGCCTTCCGGAGTTCGTGGCGGCAATGCTTAACAAGCGACTGGTGTGGACGGTTCCAGAATACAGCTCTCCCATTCAAATTGAGTTTCTGACTGATATCTGCTGGGCTTGTTCCAAGCCTATTAAACAGGTTTTTGGATACTTTCAAAGGGAAATAATTGAAGATGAAGATGAAGATGAAGATGATAGGATTGGTTGGCACGAGCGGGCTCTGACCGGTCAGGAAAACGGCCACTCCTGACTGTCCGCTCTTGGTCGACACACGCCGGACTGGAGCGTGACCTTTGCGGCCACTGATGATTGGAATTCGAACGATGGGACTGCGGCGCTTGCAGTCAACGATGGAGGCCAAGTCAATTCACGGTCGCGGCTCGATGTGTGTCAGCGCGGTGCCACCGGCATGTCTGTTCCAATAGCTGCTATAAAAGGCGCTGCCGACACTGCCAGTGCCCAACGCGGGTGGCCTCCTCAATAGCCCAGTCCGGTCAGCGCATCATGAGCAAACCAACTGTCCGGGCTATCCCAGCCGACAAGATGTCTGTCGAGGGAATTTGACCCTTTGTTGCTCTTTTCATTGAGGGCCGACTTGAGGGCCGACGCGTTGACATCCTTGTGAAGCATCTTCAGCCGCCAAAGCTCGCTGTCCTCCCTATGGGTCTCAATATCGGAGTCCATCCAAACCCAAGCCATCTTGTCCGCGGACGCCAAGAAAATATGCCACGAGCAAAACGCAGAAAGGGTATCTGGAGCAGTTAAGAAGCTAGTCCACCAGTACCGCGCTTGGCCGGCGCGATTTCTCATTTCTTGGGCGTACATGCGCAGCGCGTCCCAGGTACCGACGCACTCGCCCTCTCGCCACTTAGCCTGGAAAAACTGCTCGGGAGGAAGAAAGCCTCGAAGCGTAATTGCCCGTTTCCGGCGGAAAGGCTCCGTCGCAGCTTCGTCAGCGGCGATGGCGGATTCCAGCCACGCCCCCCCCGATTGGCTAACAGCCGCAAGCATAAAGTCGAGGTATGACTCGTCGTTAACGTTCTCTGGGAGGCTATAGAGATGCTCCTTCAGCTCAAGCACTGCGGCGCTCTGAGGGACGCGGAATAGCATCAGCAGCAACTCATTGAGCTCACCAACGCCCACGAATCGGATGCTAAGGTGCTGCCTGAGGACATGCCATAGCTGTGCTCCGCAAACTGCGTTTGTCTCGAGCAACGCTTCGCATAGCGCCAGGAACAGGCCTCCAGCAAGGTTGACCCGAGAGATGAGCGCTTGTGTCGGTTCGCCAAGCCCGTCAATCCACCTTGCTACCACTGCCGGACATCGGTTCACCAGCATTCGCGCCGTTTCTAGGCTCACAACGCGGGTCGCCATGACAGCTCCGGCAGACTTGGCATCGCGGAGATAAGTCGTACCCGTCTCCCTTGCTGCCTCGCGGCCCGCCCATATCACGTCGGGGTCGAAAGACTCGAATCCATCACCCTCGTCCGACGCCTGCGGGCTAGGTTCGACCGAGACTAAGCTCCGTGGTCCAATCGATTTCACCGAGATGCGGGCTACAGTGGGAAACGTCGACAGGCCATCCGATAAGAGTGCCCTATCAATCGCTTGTGTGGCCACCTCAAGGTCCTCAGGATTTCCTCCACGCTTTACCGCTTCGTCGAGCACGCACCAGGGCGCGAGCAAGCCTGACACCTCAGTCAAAGCCTTTTCCGTGCAGGCCGCTAGTACCGCTTTGCTTCCGAAGTTCTGCAAGTACTCGTTTGCTGAGGGCAGGGACTTCCATCCAGCATCCAACAACGCGTGCCCAAATTGTTCAGGGTTGCAGACCGTAAGGGCCATGAACGAGAGCGTCTGGTGGCCTTCACCCTCGCTCAAAGCATATTGCGCCAGACGGGTGAATAGCTCGTCATCAAGCTGCGCGGG
>JAYWDL010000338.1:0-4062 GCA_043779865.1 Polaromonas sp. | reverse complement strand
CAACAAGAAGAATATGTATGTTTACCTCAGCGACGAAGGCCGCGCCCTGAAGGAAAAGCTGATACCCATGGCCCAGGAGACCAACTGCGTAAGCATTGAAGGTATTGCACCTGGCGATCTCAAAACCACACGCCAGGTGCTGCTCACCATGATCGAGAACCTGGCCAGGGATGAACTGCTGCAGAGCCAGCCTGCCAGGCGCAAAGCTGCAGCTTCAAAGGCCCTGGTCAAACTCCATACAAAAGCCGCGGCCTGAAAAGGTGCACGGCTTTTACTTCAAAGCAGCTTTACGCCGGTCCTGGCCTGCAGCGCTTCTTTCGTCACACCGGGTGCCAACTCGACTACTTTCAGCCCTTCAGGCGTCACATCCATCACCGCCAGATCAGTGATGATGCGGTCGACCACGCCCACGCCCGTGAGCGGCAGTGTGCAGTGCGGCAGGATCTTCATGTCTTCGGTCCCGTCCTTTTTCCTGGCGACATGCTCCATCAGGATGATCACGCGCTTCACGCCGGCGACCAGGTCCATCGCGCCACCCATGCCCTTGACCATCTTGCCCGGAATCATCCAGTTGGCCAGGTCGCCCTGCTCGCTCACCTGCATCGCACCCAGGATGGACAGGTTGATCTTGCCGCCGCGAATCATGGCAAAGCTGTCGTGGCTGCCGAAGATGGACGAACCCGGAATCGTCGTAACGGTTTGCTTTCCGGCGTTTATCAGGTCAGCATCCACCTTGTCTTCAGTCGGAAACGGGCCAATGCCGAGCATTCCGTTTTCCGACTGCAGCCAGACTTCCTTGTTACTTGGAACAAAGTTGGCCACCAGCGTCGGAATGCCGATGCCGAGGTTCACGTAAAACCCGTCTTCGAGTTCCTGGGCGGCACGCGCCGCCATTTGGTCTTGGGTCCACGGCATGGTTCAGGCTCCTGATTTTTCGGTGATGGTGCGTTTTTCGATGCGCTTTTCGGGGTTCGGGTTATGCACGATGCGGTGTACATAAATGCCCGGCAGGTGAATCTCGTCCGGCACCATTTCGCCCGTTTCCACGACTTCCTCGACTTCCACGATGCAGATCTTGCCGGCCATGGCGACGGCCGGATTGAAGTTACGTGCTGTCAGGCGGAACTGCAGGTTGCCCGATTTGTCGGCCCGGTAGGCCTTTACCAGCGCCACTTCAGGCACCAGCGCGCGTTCCATCACATAAGTCTCGCCGTCAAATTCGCGCAGTTCCTTGCCTTCGGCCACCAGCGTGCCGACGCCGGTCTTGGTGAAGAAAGCCGGAATTCCGGCGCCGCCAGCGCGCAGCTTTTCGGCCAGCGTGCCCTGCGGCGTAAATTCAAGTTCCAGTTCGCCGGCCAGGTACTGGCGCTCGAACTCCTTGTTTTCGCCAACGTAAGACGAGATCATTTTCTTGATCTGGCGCGTCTCCAGCAGCTTGCCAAGGCCAAAGCCGTCGACGCCGGCGTTGTTGGAAATCACCGTCAGGTCTTTGACGCCGGAATCGCGCAGCGCATCAATCAGCGCCTCGGGAATGCCGCACAGACCAAAACCGCCGACGGCCAGCAACTGGCCATCCATGACGACGCCCTTAAGGGCTTCTCCGGCAGAGGGAAAAAGTTTCTTCACAAAAATATCTCCTTTATTTCGTTCAGCACCCAAAAGCTTTGTTGCGCGGCAGTGCAGTCCATTACGATACTACCTATTTAGCTACGTAGTTCTTCTTAAAGGTTTGCCCTGATGTCCATGGATTACCAGCTTGCTTTTGACTTGGCGCCGGTGGGGCTGGTTTTGTCCCGCAACCGTTCCATTCTGGATTGCAACCAGCATGTGTGCGAGATGTTTGGCGCCACGCGCGAGCAGCTCACAGGACAGTCTTTCATGATTCTTTACCCCAGCGTGGATGAGTACGAGCGCATTGGCGCCCGCATGCTGCCCATCCTGAACGCAACGGGCATGTACTCCGACAACCGCATCATGAAGCGCGTGGATGGGCGCAGCAAGGGCGAAACCTTCTGGTGCCATGTCACCGGACGCGCCCTGAACCGCAGCGTGCCGCATGAAGCGGGCATCTGGACCTTTGAAGATTTGAGCGCTGGCCGACCGGTAACGGCTGAACTCACAGCCCGAGAGCGTGAAGTGGCAGCCCACCTGATGAGCGGTTTAACGTCCAAGGAAATTGGCCGCGCCCTGACCATCAGCCACCGCACGGTGGAGATTTACCGGGCGCGACTGATGCGCAAGTACAAGGCGTCCACCACGACTGATCTGGTGCAAAAACTGATGGCGGGGTCGTGAGGGGTTGTTTGCGTTTGCTGCCCTGCCCTGCAACAAGTACTCGCAACTTAAAATTGCTATCAAATAGGTAGCTGCTTTCGCCCGTTCTTATTGGGCTACAGGAATGAAACCTGTAAAGATTGGTAGCGGGTCTCAAAATCCAGGTGCAACACTATCATCAAGAGCGCTCATTCAAGCCAAGTTAGAGACAGGCTGCAAACTGCCTCGACCATCAGCCGCGAGCTCAAGCGCTGTGGCTGGCGGGGTCAAAGTGCCGTGCCGCCCGTACGGCTGCGCACGCGCGGAATCAACGGCTATTGGTGCGAATCTGCTCACCGCAGGGCTTGCCTATTGGCGGCCAAGCCCCGCACAGCCTGCAAGCTGGTGGTGGGCAACGCCTTGTGGCAACTCGTCTACGCAAGATTGGCTCAAGGCTTGTCATTCAAACCAAGTCAGCGGCACACTGGTCCGTATGGATCCACCTCAGCGCATCAGTCACGAAAGCATCTACAGCGCCATCTACACCATGCCTATAGGCGAGCTGCGCAAGGAGGTCATCGCCCTGCTGCGCAAGCACCACAAGGGCCGCAGGCTGCGTACAGCAGGGCGCGACAGGCGCAAGCTGATCAAAGGCGCTTCCAACCGCTCCCAGGTGGGCACGCTGGCGCAGCCAGACGCGGCAGCGCGCACCGTGGCAGAAAACGCCGACATGGTGCTGGGCGTGAAGGTGCGCATGAGCGAGAACGTCATTGCGCGCCACGGGCTGGAGCCGCTTAAACGAGCCATCGCGGCGTGCGAACGCTCTGGCGTGCCGGCGAAGGTGCAGAGGGCGTTGGCAACGAAGTCTTCGCCCATGACCTGTTTACGAGGATGTCAGCGGTGCGGCAGCAGTTCCTCGATGCGACTGGCCTTATGTGTAGGCAGCCGGGTGAGGACGTCTTTCAGATATTTGTGGAGGTCATGCCCGTTCATGCGGGCCGACTGACTCCGGCTCATGACAGTCGCCGTGCGCCGCCTGTGCGCAGACTGCCGGCAAACAGCCAGTTGTTGCGCCCCAGGGCGATGGGCTGGATCTGGTTCTCGATCCAATTGTTGTCCACGGGCAAGCGCCCGTCATCGAATAATCGGGTGAGCGCCACCCGGCAGCGTATGCACAGAGGTAGGTCCGGTGAGTTTGTAAGACCGCACTATCGACCCGATTAGAAAAATTTCGTTGCTGATCGGTGCCCAAACTCTACACTCAGCATTGCACTAATTTGCAAACAACCAATGGAGAGAACCATGTCGACCGAAACAAAATGCCCGTTCCCGGGCACCGCTCTCAAACCCACAGTGGCTGGCGCCCGAACGAACGCAGACTGGTGGCCTAATCAACTGAACCTGAATATCTTGCAGCAGCACTCTGAACTGTCCGATCCGATGGGCAAGGCGTTCAATTACGCTGAAGAGTTCAAGAGCCTTGATCTGCACGCCGTGGTCAAAGACCTCCATGCCTTGATGACGGATTCGCAGGACTGGTGGCCTGCGGACTATGGTCACTACGGCCCGTTTTTCGTTCGTATGGCGTGGCACAGCGCAGGCACTTACCGTATCGCCGACGGTCGCGGTGGCGCGGGCTTCGGCACACAGCGATTTGCGCCCCTCAACAGCTGGCCAGACAACGTGAACCTGGACAAGGCGCGCCGCTTGCTGTGGCCGATCAAGCAGAAGTACGGTCGCAAAATCTCTTGGGCCGACCTGATTGTTCTTACCGGTAATGTCGCCATGGATTCGATGGGGTTCAAGACC
>JAYWDL010000337.1:0-4069 GCA_043779865.1 Polaromonas sp. | reverse complement strand
ATGTGGGCGCCGGCCTGCATCAGCACCACCGCGCTGCGCAGGGCCAGCTCTTTCGACTCGTGGTAGCTGCCAAAAGGCAGATCGCCAATCAGCCAGGCGGTGGCTTGCGAGCGGCGCAGGCCGTTGGCCACGCACTCGGTGTGATGCCGCATGGTCTCCAGACTCACGCCGACGGTGCTGGAGAGGCCCTGGCAGACCATGCCGAGCGAGTCGCCCACCAGAATGCATTCGACGCCGGCGGCATCGGCCACTGCGGCAAAGGTCGCGTCGTAGGCTGTCAGCATGGTGATTTTTTCGCCCGATGTCCGCATTTCGCGCAGGCGTGGCAGGCTCATGGGCTTGCGTGCGGACGGTGTGGAGGCGGGCGGCAGCGTGTCGTAGGGCGTGGCTTCTGGGGGGGCGGAAGATGTCGGGGAAGCGTTGTCTGAGGTCATGGGCACTCTCCTGAATGAGCGGAAGTTTAATCCGCCGGGGGGTGTTCAGGGCAGGCCTCTAGAGACGAGGCCCACCCGGCGTATCAGGCCGCTTGCGGGGCCGAGCGTGTCATGCCCAGCCGCTCCAGCAAGCGCACATCCGCTTCGGTGTCCGGGTTGCCGGTGGTCAGCAGCTTGTCGCCGTAAAAAATCGAATTGGCACCGGCCAGAAAGCACAGCGCCTGCACCGCGTCGCCCATCTGCTGGCGGCCGGCCGACAGGCGTACCCGGGCTGTGGGCATGGTGATGCGCGCTACCGCGATGGTGCGGACAAATTCAAACGGGTCCAGGTCGGCCAAATCCTTTTGATCAGCCAGCGGCGTGCCTTCGACCTTCACCAGGTTGTTTATGGGCACCGATTCGGGGTAGGGCGTGAGATTGGCCAGCTCGGCCACCAGACCAGCGCGTTGGCGGCGGGTTTCGCCCATGCCGACAATGCCGCCGCAGCAGACCTTCACGCCGGCACTGCGTACCCGGGCCAGCGTGTCGAGCCGGTCCTGGTACTGGCGGGTGGTGATGATGTCTGCGTAAAAATCGGGCGCGCTGTCCAGGTTGTGGTTGTAGTAGTCCAGTCCGGCGCTTTGCAGCGTTTGCGCCTGGCCGTCTTCGAGCATCCCCAGCGTGGCGCAGGTTTCCAGCCCGAGCGCCTTGACGGTGCGGATCAGCTCGGCGACTTTTTCGATGTCTCGCTCTTTGGGCGAACGCCAGGCCGCGCCCATGCAAAAGCGCGTGGCACCCGCAGCCTGCGCGCGCTGGGCGGCCAGCAGTACCTCGGCCGGCTCCATCAGCTTGCTGGCTTCAACGCCGGTGTCATAGCGCGCGGCCTGCGGGCAGTAGCCGCAGTCTTCGGCACAACCGCCTGTTTTCACCGACAGCAGCGTGGCAAATTCAATGCGTGTCGGGTCAAAATTTTCGCGATGCACCGTTTGCGCCTGGTGCATCAGCTCGGGAAAGGGCAAGTCAAACAGCGCTTCGATGGCGTCCACACTCCAACGTTCGGCACCGGTCTTGAGGGCCGGCGAGGCAGGGGCGCGGTGCAGGGTGATGGGTTGTTCTACAACGGTGGACATGGGTTGATTCCTTCGTACAAATTGGTTTTGGAGTTTATCTGAAGCACCCGCCAGGACAAGATCAGCGCAATGTCCTGGCCAATAGGGTCAAGGCCTCAATTAGCTGGTCGATATCGGCTTCGGTGTGGGCGGCTGACAGGGCGATGCGAAGGCGGGCCGTTCCCTCGGGCACAGTTGGCGGGCGAATCGCGGGCACCCACAGGCCGCGCAGGCGCAGGCCTTCCATCACGGCCAGTGCTTCGTCATTGCGGCCAATCAGCAGCGGCTGGATGGCGGTTTGTGAGTCGGACAGCTGCCAGAGGCTGCCCTGCAGGCCGGCCGTCAAGCCGCTGCGCAGGCGTGCAATCAGGTTTCGCAAATGCGTGCGCCGCCACTCTTCCTGCTCTATCAGCAGCAGGCTGGCGCGCAAGGCGCTGGCCAGCAGCGCCGGTGCGGCGGTGGCAAAAATATAGCTGCGGGTTTTCTGCAGCAGCCATTCCACCAGCGCGTCGTCGCCGGCCACAAAGGCGCCCGCCACGCCAGCGGCTTTGCCCAGCGTGGCCATATGGAGCACGCGGCGCGAGGCTTTGGGGCCGTGGAGTCCCGCCGCTGCCAGGCTGCCCCGGCCTTGCGGGCCCAGCACGCCAAAGCCGTGGGCATCGTCCAGCAGCAGCAGGGCGTCGTGGCGTTCGCACAGGTCCAGCAAGCCGGGAATGTCGGCGCTATCGCCATCCATGCTGAACACTGCATCGCTGATGACCAGCTTGCGACTGGCGCTGCTCTGCGCCAGTTCCCGGTCCAGCGCAGCCAGGTCGGCATGCGGGTAGCGGTGAATCTGCGCGCGCGACAGCCGGGCGCCGTCGATCAGGCAGGCGTGGTTGAGCGCGTCCGAGAAGATCGCGTCACCGGCCCCTACCAGCGCGGGAATGATGCCGGTGTTGGTGGCGTAACCGGCATAAAAGTACAGCGCGCGGCTCAAGCCCACAAAGGCCGCCAGTTCGTGCTCCAGCGCCTCGTTGGCTACGCTGTGGCCGCTGACCAGCGGTGATCCGCCGGAGCCCACGCCATAGGCCTGGGCTCCGGCGCAGGCCGCCTGCACCAGGCTTGGGTGCGTGGCCAGGCCCAGGTAGTCGTTGCTGCAAAAGGCCAGCATGTTTTGCCCGTTCACGGTCAGGCGGGCGCCGCTGTCGGGCGTGACCACGCGGCGCTGGCGGCGCAGGTGGGCATGGTCCAGTTCGGCGATGCGTGCCGGGAATTCGTCAAGCCAGGAGGTTGTCATTGCCATGCCGGTGGAAGGTTGATGGTGAGGGCGCGAGGATCGGGCGTGGACTGGTAGGCAATGGTGGCCAGCAGCGGGGCCTGGAGCCGTTGTTGCAGGAAGGCAATGTTGTCATCCTGCGCCAGCATGGTGGCATCTACCTGATTGGCGACCCAGCCAGCCAGCGTCAAGCCGAGCGCGCGTATCGCTTCGGCCGTCAGGAGCGCATGGTTCAGGCAGCCGAGCCGCAGGCCCACCACCAGTACCACCGGCAGGCCCAGCGCCTGCGCCAGATCGGCACCGGTTTCGGTGCTTGAGAGCGGCACATGAAAACCGCCTGCGCCTTCGACCACCACGGCGTCAGCCAGCTTCGCCAGCGCGCGGTGGCAGGCGACCAGATGGGCGATGTCAATGCGCACGCCGGCACGCGCTGCGGCGATGTGCGGCGACACCGGGTCAGGCAGCAGCACCGGATTGTCGAGTTCGGGCGGTACGGCGCAGCTGGAGGCGGCGCGCAGGGCCAGCACATCCTCGTTGGCTTGCACGCCGTTGATACATTGCGTTCCCGCCGCTACGGGCTTCATGCCGACTACCCGTGAATGGTGGCGTGCCAGGGTGTGCAGCAAGGCGGCGCTGACCAGCGTTTTGCCCACGCCGGTGTCGGTTCCCGTGACAAAGAGGGAAAGCGTTGTGGGCGCGGTTTCAGTCATGCGAGTCATTCCTCGGCCAGCGTGGCCTCAAGCGCCGCCAGTGCGCCGTGCGCCAGATGGGCGGCAGTCCCTGCATCCATCGCATAGGGCGGCATGGCATACAGGGTGTTGCCAATCGGGCGCAGCAGTACGCCCTGCGCCATCGCGTGCTGGGCATAGCGTCGCGCAAAGTGAGGTTGCGGTACGTTGCCGGAGGCCGTCTCGTCAATATCCCAGGCCCAGATCATGCCCAGCCTGCGGGCGTGCCGCACCGAGGGGTGCTGTGTCAGCGGCGTAAACGCCTGGTCCAGCACCTGCGCCAGTTGTACGTTGCGGGCCAGCACGCCGGTTTGCTCAAACAGCTCCAGCGTGGCCAGACCAGCGCGGCAGGCCAGCGGGTTGCCGGTGTAGGAGTGCGAGTGCAAGAAACCGCGAGCGACTTCTTCATCATAAAAAGCCTCGTACACCGTGTCGGTGGTCAGCACCGCTGACAGCGGCAGGGTGCCGCCGGTGAGCCCTTTCGAGAGGCAGATGAAGTCGGGCCGGATACCCGCCTGCTGGTGCGCAAACATCGTGCCGGTGCGGCCAAAGCCGGTGGCG
>JAYWDL010000336.1:0-4075 GCA_043779865.1 Polaromonas sp. | reverse complement strand
TGCCGCTCTTGTCGCCGCGCGAGATGAAGGCGGCGTTAGCGGCGTTGACTTTTTTCAGCGCTTCAACGATGTCCTTGCCCTTGACCCGGGCCGGGTCGGCGGCCGGCCCGATCAGCACGAAGTCGTTGTACATGACCGGAAAGCGCTTGATCACAAAACCTTCGGCCACCACTTTCTCTTCGGCGACCTGGTCGTGGACGAACAGCACGTCGGCATCGCCCCGGCGTCCCATGTCGATGGCCTGACCGGTGCCTACCGCCACCACTTTCACGTCAATTCCACTCGCTTTCTTGAACTCGGGCAGCAAATGGCCAAACAGCCCGGACTGCTCGGTTGAGGTGGTCGATGCCATCACGATGCTGGGCACCTGCGCTATCGAAAACGTAGCTGATAGCGCAGTGGCTACAAGCGCAAAATCCCTAAAAGGCTTGAAAAACCTGTCAATTCCATTCATCCCAGTTCTCCTTTTAAAAAATTTTCAGCGGCTGCGGGCAAAGGCCCGCCAAAAAAAGCATTGGTCGGCAAATCAGCGATGAGCCTGCCCTGCTCCAGATAAATCACGCGGCTGGCCAGGCGTTTGACCTGGCCGAGGTTGTGGCTGCTGAAAACCAGCGTCATGCCGGTGTCGGCAAATTCGGCCATCAGCCGCTCGACTTCGCGTTTGGCTGTCGGGTCCAGGCTGGAGGTCGGTTCATCAAGCAGCAAAACTTGCGGCTTGAGAGCCCAGGCCCGCGCCAGCGCCACGCGCTGCTGTTGCCCGCCCGACAGGGCTTTGGCATTGCGCCCCGCCAGGCCGGCCAGACCCACCCGCTCCAGCGCCTGCAGCGCCTGCTGGTTGGCCGCCTTCCAGGACACGCCGTTCAGCCACAGGCCCAGGGTCACGTTATGCAGCACGCTGGCGCGCAACATGTAGGGGCGCTGAAACAGCATGGCCTGGCGCGCGCTGGGATCACCCTGAAAACTCCCTGCTGCGGGCTGAATGAGCCCGTGCAGCGTTCGCAGCAAGGTGCTTTTGCCGCTGCCGTTAGAGCCCACCAGCGCCAGCTTTTCGCCGGCCGTGACGCGCAGTGTGCAGGCGTTGAGTGCCTGGACACGCCCAAAATTCACGCTGACGGAATTCAGATTAAAAATAGGCGTCATGACGTCACCCCTCGGGCAGTTGGGGTCGATGCCAGGACCGCCTCCACATCCGGCAGATGGTCATCGAGTTGCTCGCGCCAGCGCCGCATCAGCGCAATCAGCACATTGAGCAGCAGCACCACGCCCAGCAGCACGATGCCGAGCGCCAACGCCAGCGGCAAGTCGCCCTTGCTGGTTTCCAGCGCAATCGAGGTTGTCATCACGCGCGTGAAACCGTCGATATTGCCGCCCACTATCATCACAGCGCCGACCTCCGAAATGGCGCGGCCAAAGGCGGCAATCAGCACCGTCAGCAAGGCATAGCGCTCGTCCCACAGCAAAATCAGGCTGCGCATGAAGCGGCGCGCGCCCAGCGACTGAAACTGCTCGCCGTGGCTGCGGTCGGCATCGTCAATGGTCTGACGAACCAGCGCGGTAACGACAGGCAGCACCAGCACCGCCTGCGCCAGCACCATGGCCTTGAAGGAAAACAGCCAGCCCAGAAAGCCCAGTGGCCCGGTACGCGACAGCAGCAGATAAACCACCAGCCCGACCACCACCGACGGCAAGGCCAGCGCGGTATTGAGCAAAGCCAGCACGACGGCGCGGCCCCGAAAGCGCGCCACGCCCAGCCAGGCGCCCAGCAGCAGCCCGGCGCTGCAGGCCATCAGGCAGGCGCAGGCGCTGACTGCCAGCGAGCGACCAACGATGCCGGCGAACTGCGGATCAAGCGAGGTGATGAGCGAAAAGGCCGTGATGGCGCTGTCTGAGAACGTATTCATACTGGAAGTTTTGCGAGGATACTATCCTAGTGCACAAGGCCTGGGGTCCGCATCGGTAATCATCGTTATGAAGTGATTTGCATAGGAAAATCAAGGACTTGCGATGTTTTCACGCGGCCCGTTCAGGTCGAGGGATGCACTCATAATCAATGCACTACCTCGCCCACCATGCACAAAGTCGAACTCTCCTATTTGCTGACGCCGCAGCGTGGCAAAGACGCCACGACACGTCAGGCCCCCATACGCAACCCGCTGATGGACATGCTCCACGCAGTGCGTGAGCAGGGCTCCATCTCCAGGGCCTCCAAAGCGCTTGACCTGTCCTACCGGCATGTCTGGGGAGCGCTCAAGGACTGGGAACAGACGCTAGGGCGTGCCCTCATCATCTGGGACAAAGGCCAGCGCGCCCGGCTCACGGAGTTTGGTGAAAAACTGCTGTGGGCAGAGCGCCAGGCGCAGGCCCGGCTGGCCCCGCAGATTGAAGCCCTCGCCAGCGACATTGAGCGAGCTTTTGCTTGCTGCTTTGACGACAACGCCCATGTTTTGACCTTATACGCCAGCCACGATGCGGCACTTTCAGCCCTGCGCGCGCAAGCTAGAGCGCGCGGCTTGCATCTGGACATTCGCTTCATGGGCAGCGTGGATGCGATTGCGGCACTGAACGCCGGGCGCTGCATGATGGCCGGCTTTCATACGCTGGACCAGCCGCTAGCCAAGTCAGCGGCAGCCCTCGCCTACCGCAGCCTGCTCAAACCCGGCCTGCACAAGCTGATCGGTTTTGCGCACCGCACGCAGGGCCTGATGGTTGCCAAAGACAACCCTCTGCGCATTGCCGGCCTGGGCGATTTGAAGCGTGCAGGCGTTCGCTACATCAACCGCGCCGAGGGTACCGGCACCCGGGTTCTATTTGATGAATTGCTGGCGCAGGCGGGCATGAATGCGTCAGAAATCAATAGCTACGCCACGCAGGAGCCGTCGCATGCCGCTGTGGCGCAAGCGGTTGCCAGTGGGGCGGCAGACGCAGGCTTGGGCATTGAAGCCGCCGCGCGCGAAAAGGGTTTGGGGTTTGTTGAGCTTGCGAAAGAGCGCTATCACCTCGTGTGCCTGAAGTCTGAACTGGACGCGCCCTCGGTGCAAGCCCTGCGCCAGGCGCTGCAGAGCGCCGACTGGCACAACACGCTGGAAAATTTGCCGGGTTACAGCGCCAGGCAGGCCCAGAGCGGCGAGGTACTTTCACTGCGCTCGGTTTTGCCGTGGTGGCGCTACCGCAAGCCGAAAACAGGCTGAAAATTATCAAAAACGACCTTTTTAAGCATCTAAAAGTCCTGAAGCCCTTCAGATACAAGCATCAACAGCTACGCTTTTTATAGCGCGCAAGACCTGAAGCCGCAGAATATATCGTCGCGCTCCGGTAAATAAAAGTTGCGGTATTTCGGGCTTTTCATACGTGCCCGCGTTGCAAATGAAGCCCCGCGCAAAACCTTGTGACTGCCAAACCAAGGCTGTGAATAGTCGGCATACGGGTCGGGCGCAAAGCCCGGGTAAGGCCGAAACGTCGTTCCCATCCACTCCCACACGTCGCCCCAGCGAAAGCCGCGGCGCGCCGCCGTGTGCGCGGCCACTTCCCACTCCACCTCGGCCGGCAGGCGGCGCCCGGCCCAGCGGCACCAGGCATCAGCTTCCCACCAGCTCATATGCATCGCCGGCTGATGGCCCAGCATCCGCATCGCCTGGCCAAACCGGGTCTGGATAACGGCGCCGCTGGCCACGCCAATCTGTTCGACATAACGCGGACCTCGCCGGCCCTCGCCCGCGGCCACGCCTTGCAGCCATTGCCAGCCTGCCGGATCCCAGAACTCCGGATGGTCATAGCCGCCATCGCCGACAAACTCCACATATTGCGCCCAGGTGACAGGCTGTGCATCGATTTCAAACTCGGGAACGCTGACCGGATGCTGCGCCTTTTCATTGTCAAAAACAAAGCCGGTCCCAGGGCTGGTAGCGCTGCCCATCTGCCATACCGTGGCCGGAATCAGCAGTGGCTCGCGCAGCGCCATCGGGGGTGGCGTAAAAGCCGCCTGCAAGTGTCTATCCAGCGTCAGGCCCAGTGTTTGGGCACCATAGGCAAAAGCTTCGCCGTGCATGTCTTCGTGAAACAGACACAGGCGGTAAAA
>JAYWDL010000335.1:0-11330 GCA_043779865.1 Polaromonas sp. | reverse complement strand
ACTTCAACGCAGCTGACGCCTGCATAAGCTGCCGCCAGTTGTGGATTGTCTTTAAGTGCAGCGACAAGACGCTCCACATGGTGGGGTGCCAACCAATCATCGTCGTCCAGAAACAGACCCCAACGGCCGTTGGCGGCATCGAGCAGTGCGTTAGCAGCCAGTGATCTCTGCAGACGATGCCCTGGCGACAAAACCCGTAGCGGAACTGAATATTCCGGAGGAGCGTTTACTACACCTTGGCCAGTGGCGTCAACAATAACGACTTCAATGGCTGGATAAGTTTGGGCTGCAACCGATGCAAGCGCTTTGCCCAGTTGGGGACGAGCAGTGCTTCTTATCAAAATGCTGACAAGTGGAAGGGTAATGTTCACCATTTATGTTGCTTAACAGGGAAAAGCTGTTGTACGGAGGATGAATGAGACGGCGTTTCAGGTTGGATGAAGGCCGTGCCGTTTGGAAGCATGTAGACGGCAATCGGCGCTTTCACTAGGAAAAGCAGGCTTTTCGACCCGAGATATGAGCATCAGGCATGGTTTGAACTTAGGGAGCAGGAAATTACAAACATGCCAGTCATTCACTTTTCGTCATTGCGAGCGTAGCGCGGCAATCCATGGCTGCGCTTTCCCGACGATGGATCGCCACGACCTGCGGCCTCGCGATGACGAAGGTATTTTGGTGATTTCCACGTTCCTTAGCGAAACCTGCCGGTTCCCCCCCTCAAGCCATCTTTTACTCCCTTGAGCATCATGTTGATATTTTGCAGACGTGGGGCAAAAAACAAGGAAAAAGCCGCGAGCTTGAACAGCATGCGAAAAAAATCCTGAACTATCCATCCCCAGGGGCTGTAGCTGCGTTGATAAAGCAGAATGCGATTTCGCATTATGTAGTACTGGCGCAGAGGGCTGTGTCGATGAATGACGTGGCTTCCAAGCTGTATCACGTGATCGCCCACGCTATGCTCCATAACTGCATTGCTTACACCATAGAGGCTGAGCCCCATGCTGCGGGCTCGAAAGCACCACTCCAGGTCCACGTTGTCTATGAATAATCCCTCTTCCGGCAAACCTACCTGATCAAGTATTGTCAGCGCAATCAACATGCCTGAAGACACCAGAAAATCCGTGGGAATGAGGTGTCTGCCATCCTCCCGGAAAGTTGTTCTGCTGACGCCGAACATGCCAATACGCACGAACGGGGTATTCGCACCCGTGCGCCGGTCCAGCAACATTGGGCCCACGGCGGCAACGGGAGAATTCTCGGCGGCAAGCACACGGGTCGCCTGTTGCAAGGCGTCCACCATGCCATGCAACGGCTTGCTGTCCTGGTCAAAAAATATCACCGAGTTGCAATTGTTTAAACGCGCTCTGGCCACACCACAATTCTGCGCTGCAGCCACTCCGAAGTTATCTGTCAGTTGCAGTATTTCGTAGTCAATCTCTTGCGCCAGATCGTCAATACGTGCCTGAGTTTCGTGGTCTGAAGCATTGTCGACCACCACCATGCAATCCACTTGAGCGCGACAGGCAGCAAGATTCTCTCGCAAGAGTGCCAGTTCCGGCTGATAAGTAATCACAACGGCGCAAATCCGATCCATCACGGTCTATCCTGCTTTACGTTCAAAATGGTTTGGAGGCCAGGCAAGCGAAAAATCTTTCAATCTGGAATGCAGATTCGGGTTGTAAGCAGGATCAGTGAACATGGCATTACCCCAACGCTTTTGCATGCGTTCGACCTCCTGCATGAAGCGTTCCATTTTCTGGGTCGTATCCTCATGTCCCCGGCTGGCAGATTCGTAATGATATAGCTGGGCATAGGGAGTCCACAGATTGCGGTAGCCAAGGGAAACCACCCGCAGACATAAGTCGATATCGTTGAAGGCCACGGCAAACTCTTCGTCCAGCCCGCCAACCTCCTGGTATATTTTTTTTCGCAAGACCATACACGCGGCAGTTACGGCAACAAAGTTCTGGGTCAGCACCGCACGTCCAAAATAACCCTTGCTCCCACGCGCAAGGCCCTTGTGCACGTGTCCAGCTACTCCGCCAGACAGGATCACGCCAGCGTGCTGGATTGTGTCATTTGGATACCAGAGCCGGGCGCCCACTATTCCGATTTCCGGGCGCAATGCCTGGCTGACCATTTCAGAAAGCCAGTCGGCGTTAATCACCTCCAGGTCGTTGTTAAGCAACCCAAGCACTGAGCCTTTTGCCCGTCCGACAGCGAGGTTGTTAAGGCGTGAAAAATTGAATGGCTCATCGTCACGAATCACTTGCATCCCCGGTTTCCCATGGAGTGACTCCAGATACTTCAATGTCGGCACATCATCGCTGCCGTTGTCGACAACGATGATGTCGTAGTTGGAGTAGCTTGTTCTTGCCTTGATACTTTCAAGGCAGCGCCGCAGTAATTCCAGCCCATTTCTGGTGGGTATGACCAGCGTCACACCAGGAAGTACAACCGGCAGTGTGTAGCGCACCCGCAAACAGCCCGGCATTTCATCGGCTTCACTGACTATCGTGTTTACGCCCAAGCGTTCGAGGTGGTCACGTACTGCGCTACCGGCACAATCATTTTCCCAGGGCAAAACGGCTTTATTGTGAGCGCCAGCCTCGGCGTCCAAATACCCGTGGTACAGGATGCGAGGAACATGGCGGACGCTGCCAGTGTTCAAACGCTCAACGGCGCGCAAGGCAAAGTCGTATTCTTGACTGTCGCCGTAGCCCGCCCGAAAACCACCTAATTGACGCGCCAGACTGGTGCGAAAAACCTTAAACGTTCCGGCGTAGTCCCACGTCAAAAAAAGGTCGGGGTTCCAGTCGGGTTTGAAGTGAGGGGCCGAGCGTCGGCTCTGGCTGTCAACCTTATCCTCGTCACAATAGATGAAATCTGCAAGAGGATTTGCAGTAATCTCTCGCACGACCCAGTATAAGGCTTGCGGGCTTAATTTGCCTTTTCCGTCAAGGAAAATTACGTACTGCCCATCCACCTTCATCAGCGCCTCATTGGCAGCATGCGTCGATGAATCTGTTTGTGCAGGATCTATCTTGACTCGGGAATCTGCCGCAGCTAATCGGTGCAAATAATCTCTGTGTGCCATGGGCAGTGCGCGCGAGGCGATCCATAACTGCCAATGGGGATAAATCTGGTGTTTCACCGATTCGATTGAATCCAACACTTGTTTTTCATCACCCGACCCTCCCACCAAGACCAGGGAAATCAGCGGATGTGTTTCAAGGCGACTTAACTCTGCTGCCATTGACGAGCAATTTCGGCCAGTAGGGGTGTCATGTCTGCCAACCCAGGCTAGATAACTGCGCTGCTTTCGCGCAAGGCCGTGCAACAGTCCAAGCCTGGCCAGCATGCCAGTGACCCCTTCTTCGCGCAAAAGCCTGAGAACTCTTGCAGAAAGCCCTGAAAATCCGCCGTGGCCTTTAAATGCCAAGCGGGCAATCCGGTAACTTTGCCGAATGCTCGCAATCTTGCTCAGGTTGCCTCCGCAAATTTCATGAAGAACGCCTGTCAATTTCAAGCCGAAAAAAACACGGGGAACGGCCGATTGCATCTCATGGTGTCAGCTTTGAGTTAAATAATCGGCCAACGCCAATTCATGGTTCCGCGAACTGCCCCAAGCGTCAAAGTTTTTGATCTGACCCAGCAACTCGTGGGCGCTGCCCCGGGTTTCAGTCAGCAATTCAATCAGAGGCCATGCGATCTGTAGCGGTGATGCCCGTATTTCCAGACGCTGTTGCAGCGTGGCGTAATGCTCTGCAAAAGCCTCAACACCCTGACACACTTCTGCTGCTATGTGCAACAGCTTATTGGTGTCGCCACGCCCGGCGTCCATCACAGGCTCGACGCCTTCAGCGCCAATTTTCAAGCCAATTATCGAACTGTGCGGCGCAGAGAAAAACTGCTCTGCCGCAACCCGATTGGCGTAAAGCCTGGCAACAGTCTCTTTTGATGTGATGGTCGCGTTGACCATGGCCGCCATATTTTGGCTGGCTTCACGTCGAGAGCGCTCTGCCGTATCCGCCAGGCAAAAGTAATAACCAAATACTTTGAGCTTCATCAATGGGCCTGTTGCAAGCTCAAACGCTTCCTGGGTCGTGCCATTCCAGCCCACATCAACCAGGGCAACCCGAGCTCCCGGTTGGATTCCGACTTCCTTGAGGTACTGGTATAGTGCCCGACGATTGCGTTGGCATACTTTTAGAATTTCCCAACGGTAAGCATAAAGAAAACTGGCAACCCGGCCACGCAGGGCGGCGTTGACGCGCACTTCAGACCCTAGCTGCAGGTCGCCCATGATCTTGGGCGATGGTGGCTCCACTCCAATCCGTTCAAGCAACTCGCACGGGGCCAAACCATCTGCCCCCGAAAGAAAAAATGGCAGGAATTCGCCAAAGTTGTCGGCGTTGATGGCGGCCAGTGTGTAAGCTGTACGCGATCCCAGAAAATAGCAAAACTCAGGCAATCCTTTGCCCCCTTGCAGCGAGGCTATGCGCTCCAGCGAGTACCCATCGCGGGAAAGGAATAGCACATGGTCGACATTGTCTATGCGGGCACGTTCCCGGATCCACTCAAGAAATCCCAGATTTGCCGCACCTCCATAAATAAAACCGAGTTCAGCGTAAGAGCCCGCAGGGATATCCCGGGCACTGGTCCCCAACAGACCAAATCCGATCGAAGTGGCCAGGCAAGCGGTTTTCCTGGCAACCTGCTCACGGCTGGTGCGATAGTGAAAGGCCGACAATCCTTTTTCTTTTGGACGTGTAACGTCTGCCAGTTGGTTGTCCCCAATGTGCAGGATGTCGCTAGTGACCAGGCCCAGGCGGGAGGCGACAACATCAAACAATTCCCCTGTATCGCGCTTGGTGGCGTTGCAGTCAGCTGAAATAAACAACTGCACATGCGCAAAGCCATGCGGGCGGAGTGCCTCGATAAAAAAGTCAGCGGAAAAATACATATCCGAGGTAATAACCACGGGCTTTCCGGCGGCTATCAATGAAGAAAATAGCGCGAACATTTCGGGATTTGGCTCAAGCAGAGCTAGTTCCAGCGCGTATTCGGCACGCATCAGTTCGGCGCTTGCCACCGCTGTTTCAGGGAAACAATGATAGATGTCCTCCAAACTAATTTCTTTGCGTCCGGCGGCAAGCATGCGCTGAAAGGCCTGAGCCTGCGCAGCGCGGCGGTGCTCACGAAAATCCGGCATAGCAAACTGGCGACCAAGAATGTCAAACGCATCTTCCGGATTTGCCAGTGGACGTACAAACAAGGTGTCAAAAAAGTCAAACGAAACGGCACCGGCACGGGCAATCAGTTCCTCAAGCTCAGTAGACTTAAAAGGGGTGAGTGACGGTCGATTGTTTTCCAGCACTGTGTGGCTTTTCATGGCGTATGTCAGTTCGGCACTTCTAAGTTAAACCCGCTAGGGTGAAGATTCGGGTTGTGGAAAGGGTCGTATTGAAAATAATCCGGGTGTAAGTCGTAGAGTCGGCCCAGTTCCCTGTGTAAGCGTTCAAGCTTGGCCGGTTCAAGATGATCAAGGCCCCGACTGACCGATTCATGGTGAATTAGCGTGGCACTTTGGCAAACCACGTTGTAAAAACCCTTTTTGACACCTCTCAAGCACAGTTCGATGTCGTTGTAGGCAATTGGAAAGTTCGTATCAAATCCACCTAAAGTCCGAAACTTTTCAGCTTCAATCATCAGGCATGCACCTGTGACCGCCAGCCAGTCATATTCAAGCAGATTGCGCATGAAGTAGCCTGGCATCTCACTGGGGCTGCCAAGGAATGCGTGGACAGGGCCGTTGGCCAGGTTAAGCACCCCGGCATGCTGAATGTTCAGGCTACCGGGGTAAAGCAACTTGGCACCCACTGCAGCGATATGCGGCAATTGCGCATAGCCACTCATGCGTTCCAGCCAGTCACGGCAAAGTACCTCTGTGTCATCGTTAAGAAACAACAGTATTTCGCCGGAGGCATGCGCAACGCCTATGTTGTTCAATTCGGAAAAATTGAACGGTGCGTCATGCCTGATCACCCGGGCTAGTTTCGCTGCGTTCACCTCCTGGAGGTAGTCAAGCGTCAAATTCTCGACCGAGCCGTTATCGAGAATGATGATTTCGAAATTGCGATAACTACTTTTTTGATGGATCGACTCAAGGCAGCAGCGCAGCACAGAGCCCCCGTCACGAGTTGGAATAATGATCGAAATCTTTGGCGTGCCGCGCAGGTGGTAGTTGATCCGGAAATACCCCGGTACCTGACTGACGGGTTCCACCGCGCCCGCCAGTCCCCGACGCGCCAGTGCATCGATACGGACACGGCGCGAGGCATCCAGAACATAGGGCTTGGCGGCAATGTCCGAAGCGACCGACGCAGGAATAATGCGCCAGTGATAGAGTACTTTGGGTACGTGACTGATACGACTCGTATGTTCAGCCACGCGCAGCACCAGGTCCCAGTCCTGGCAACCATTAAATTGCGAACGCAGACCCCCCACTTTTTCCAGCAAGCTGCGCCGTACGCAGGACACATGGCCGGTAAACATGGTGCTCATCATAGTGTCTGGCGACCAGTCTGGCTTGAAATGTGGCTGGGAGTACTGACCCTGCTCGGTAAGCTTGTCTTCATCGCTGTAAATGAAATCTGGCTGCTCGCGTGCAATACACATCGCCAGTTCATACAGACAATCCACCGTGAGTTCATCATCGTGATCCATGAACACGATGAAATCACCATCAGCTGCCTCAATTGCGACATTTGTCGCACCCGCGATGCCCTGATTCAGGGGCAGTTGCAGCAGCCTGATTTGCGGATGGTTGATTCGGGCCAACGCATTGCGTGTTTCTTCGGCAGGACTGGCGTCGTCCGCCAATATCAGTTGCCAGTGCGGATACCACTGCGCCTGCACTGAAGCGAGTACCGCCTCGAGTAGGGCAGGCGTCGTGTTATAGACCGGCACCACGATCGAAAACGATATCGCAGGCCCAAGAGCGGCAAGGCGGGTTTCGATGTTTGCAGGGCACTGCGGCTCAATATAGGTGTACCCGCTGGACAGTGGAGCCAATCCGTAGCGTCCTTGCAGATCGCGGACGATAGCGGCAGGCTCAAGTGCGAAACCCATCACCTCTGGCGGCAACGCAGTAGGATGACTTGTCGCATAGTACTGTTGGCGAAGGCGCGTTCTTATGCCCCGAATGCCCTCACGCCGCAACACGCGCAACGCACGCTTCAAAAGTAGGGGCAAGGGTTCGCTTTGCAGCAGTTTGGTCATCACCGCCTGTAAAGCGCCGAATTTGTGCCACAACGCTTTGCGCCTGGTAATCAATCGGAACATACGCCTGAATCCATAGCCGCGCGCCAAAACATTATTTTTTTCATTGATATAAAAGAGGCCTGGCTTCACACCAGGATTGATTTCCCAAAAAACTTGCATGAGCGACCCGGCAATCAACCGTTTGCATCTGCTCCTGATCCATTGCGCAGTTTTGGGCCAATGCTCCTGCTTGCGAACCTGAACCCTTGCCTATCGCCATTTCCCATCAAACTTTGAGCGCGCAGGATTGGATGACTCCGGATAGCCAGCATCAAACTCCGGGTGGGCCTGGTCATGTGTAAACGCCTTCCTGTTAAATCTCACCTCAACTTTCATGCGTTCTGGCAGTGGATGCTCGATAGCCTGTTGTTCAAGCGAAAAGCATGGAACGCACAAAAATCCCGATACGCCCGAACGACAATCACGGCAACCTGACATGTTGTCAAACGATTGACGAACATGGCCCATTCGATGTACTTGTAGGCTTGGTCCAAGATACTCTTTGCTGAGGTCATAGGCCACACTCAGCCAAGGCAGTGTAAACGTGCATATTCATCGAATTGAAGGCTCAGACGCATTTTCCTCCAGGCTGCCATGCTTTTCTCGCCGGCAGATGCTGATCCAGCTCTGGCAAACCAGCTGCTCAGGGTGCATTGCCAAGAACGCGGCGCAACGCGGTTTTTATTGCCAGCTTTGTGCCCAGGCCTAATCTGCCAACCCATCTTATCGGAGCGCTCCACCGCCAGCTGGGTGAGGAAAATACATCGAGCATTTGCGCGGCCGTAACTTGGATCATCCGGTCTTTTTCGTTGATTTGATCTTCCAGCTTCTCCTGGATGTTTTTCCGGTCTGCAATTTCCTTCCTCAATTCGGCGATGGTTTTTTCCATCCCAGCCATATTTTTTTCCAAATCTACGGTGGTTTTTTCAATTTCAGTGATATTTTTTTCTAGATAAGCAATGGTTTTTCCCATGTTTGTCAGCCTGAGTTGGCGCTCGTTGCCAATGGCGACGGCCTGATCAAACTCATTACGAAGCAGGGCCAGCGGCTTGGTTGCCACATCAAATGTCGCCGTGACCAGTTCTTCGATTTGCGTGCCCGACCAAATGCTTTTCCATTTACCAAAGATCTGTTCTCTGGCTTGCTGCTTTATTACCGCGTCTGCAAAAACACCAACGTTAGATGTGCCGCTCGCGCGATAGTAGGCACACACCTTGTCGACATGGACAAAGTTTGTGAATTGCGACAGCTGTAGCAGAAAATCCCAGTCCTCATACACGCCAAACGCTTCGTCGAAACGCACTTTGTGCGACAAAAGCGTTCGCGCAAACAATACGGCATGGATGGGGATGTAATTGCCGCCGCGCAGACGGCCCGCATTGAAAGGCTCGTTGAACGGAGCTAACTCCAGTTTTCCGCGGTTTTCGTCGCGAAATTCAACACCGGCATATGCGACACGGCAACTACTATTATTTTTCAGAGCTTCCACAAGCCTGAAAATATGGTCAGGCGCCAACCAGTCGTCATCGTCCAGAAACATCAGGTAGTCGCCAAGCGCACTGTCCAGCCCCACGTTGGCCGCCCGGCTGCGCATCAGTGACGTGCCGGTGCTTACGATGCGCAATGGAAAGCGTCCGCATCGTTGCCCAAGCGCACGGTGTTCCTCAAGCCGCGCATTGATTACAACCACTTCAATGTTGGCGTAAGTCTGCAGTGCCAGTGAGTCCAGGGCTTCATGCAATAGGGGTCTGTCCATGCTGCGAATAAGCACGCTCACCAGCGGCAAGTCAGACAGGACCATGGGCATGCCAGTCTTATGTTGCCGCTGGTATTCGGATTCGTACACCCTGAGAACATCGGTTTTCAACTCGTCTGCATCCGCGAGGAAATAGGCTTCCGCCGCCTTTACTTGCGAAGTAAGGGTATGTGTCCTAAAGCGGTTGAGAGCTTCGATGTGCTGCTCACAAGGCTGATTCCTCAGTTCTGATGCAAACCAGGCCATGGCAGCCTGCTTACGATCCTGCAGGTCGCTGATGTCCAGTAACACATTGGGCTGCACCATAGGCACGCCGACTTCATACATGGCAAGTTTTAGTTTTGTTGCATGGCGCCTGACTGCTTCCACTGCTGCCATTCCCAAGGCACGATGGTCGGGATGCATTTCATAAATGGAGGGCGCATACACCAAGTTGGCATCAAGCGTTTCAATGGCACTTTCAATACGTTGTACCAGTCGTTCTCCGTACTCTACTCCGCAGTCCGGTACTCCCCAGAATTCCGGCGTGCCGTACTCCAGGGTTTTTGCCGCTTTGCGGCTTTCCTCGCGGCGCAACTCGCCATAGATCACCTGCTGTGCGTTATTGGTGCGATATTCCCCGTTGGCCACTACGATGACTTGTAGCAAGTCCCCGGTAGTCACATGACGCAGGATCGCTCCGCCACAACCGAACACCTCGTCGCCGGGATGCGACGCCAGCACCAGCACCTTGCTGCCATCGATTTTGATTGTTGCCTTACAAGGCATAAGCAAGTGTTCCATTGTTCCGTAACCTCGCTCTATTAGAGCAACTCATCATTTTGGTTTTATAGAGACTTGAGACGCTCGCACCTGCAGAGAAATCCCTTTTTCTCTGATTGGCGAAGCCGTTTTTGCGATGCCAATCGCTGGCAATATCAGTGATGGGATAGTCGAACAATGTTCAATTTTCGTCCATTGGATGCATGCTATTATCCTTGCTATTTTCTTTATGGAAAGCTATGGGGTCGAGCAAGCATCTAGGAGAAATTTTAATTGAGCGCGGCAAGCTCGATCCTGTCAATCTGGAACGCGCATTGCGCGTCCAGGAGGCGGATAAGCGGGAGGGCATCGGCGCCATCTTGATCAGGGCCGGCATGGTAGCTGAGAGGGACGTCGTGGAAGCCATGTCCGCCCAGTTAAATTTGCCAGTGGTGGGTCTGGCGGACTATCCAGAGTTGCCGGTACTGGAAGAGCGCGTCGCCGTCAGATTCATCAAGGAAGCCAAGGCGCTGCCCCTGCATGAGGATGACGAGCATCTGGTGCTGGCCATGGTCGACCCGCTGGACGAATATGTTCTCAACGCCTTTCGCCTGGTAACGCACCGAAAAATTACGGCTCGACTGGCAGTGCCGTCAGAATTGGAGGCTGCTTTCGAGCGGCTTTACGGCAGTGGCAAATCCTCCATGGACCAGATTGTCGGAGAGGTGGAAACCCGTGAGGACGAGGGCGGCAACGAAGATCTGCAGCACCTCAAGGAACTCGCTTCCGAAGCACCCATCATCCGTCTGGTAAGCCTGATCATCAGTCATGCTCTGGAGGCGCGCGCCTCTGACATCCATATTGAGCCGTTCGAAAATCGCCTGATCGTGCGCTACCGTGTGGACGGGGTGATGCACGAGGTGGAATCCCCGCCGCGCCGCTTCTCCGCTGCAGTGATTTCGCGCATCAAGATCATGGCCAGCCTTGACATTGCCGAACGCCGCCTGCCTCAAGACGGTCGCATCAAGTTGCGCATCCAGGGCAAGGAAATCGATTTGCGCGTCTCCACTGTGCCCATCATGCATGGCGAGAGCGTGGTGATGCGTATTCTGGACAAGAGCGGAACGGCGCTGGATTTTGTCACATTGGGCTTTGATCCGGATGTGCTGGAGCGCTTCCTGGAAGTGCTGATGCAACCGCACGGCATTGTATTGGTCACCGGCCCCACCGGATCAGGCAAGACCACCACTTTATATACAGCGCTGGACAGGCTCAACAACCCGGACCTCAAGATCCTCACGGTTGAAGACCCAGTGGAATATCAGATGGAGGGAATTAACCAGATACAGGTCAAGCCCCAGATCGGTCTGACGTTCGCCAATGCCCTGCGCTCGATCGTCCGCCAGGATCCGGACGTCATCATGATTGGCGAAATCCGTGATCTGGAAACGGCTCAAATCGCTGTGCAGGCCGCTCTCACCGGCCACATGGTGTTGTCCACGCTGCA
>JAYWDL010000334.1:0-11363 GCA_043779865.1 Polaromonas sp. | reverse complement strand
AAATGATGGTCTGGTACTCACGCACCACCGTTTTACCCAACTGTGTAAACGGGTAAGGCACGACCTGGACCGCAATGACGCCGGCAGCGGACTCCTTAAGTTCCGCATGCAGCCCGGAAGACACGCTCAACACAAAAAACTGGGGGCTCACACCCTTGAGGCGAACTCCCTTGATAAATGCCGCATTGGGCTTGGCCTGTCCAATCAGCAACACAGCTTGCGGCTTGGCCGCAGCAATGACATCAATGGCTTTGGCCACATCGACCGTACCGCGCGGCACAGGGGCCACGGCAATCGGTGCCGCACCTCTTTTTTGCAATGAGGCGTTTACCGCTTCCAGTCCTTCCTTGCCGAAAGCGTCGTCCTGGTAGAGCACTGCGATTTTCCTCATGCCAAGGGTCCACGCATGGTTGACAGCTGCCTCGACTTCGTCGGAGTTGCTCGCGCGGACATGGAAAACGTCCGGCACAAAAGGATCGCGCAGCGATTTGGCGCCGCTGGTGTTACCGATCTGGGCAATGCCGGCGGCTTGAACAATCGGCACGATTTTCAGTATATTGGCCGTTCCTCGATAGCCCACCAGAGCGACCGCGTTGTGCGTCTCTATCAGTGCCTTGGTGTTTTCAGCCGTCTTGTCGGGGTTGAAACCATCGTCAAGGCTGACGAGCTTGATCCTTTCGCCGCGAATGCCGCCCTTCTTGTTAAGGTCGTCGAAGTAGGCGTTCATGCCGCGAACATAGTCGGTCGTCAGAGCGGCGGTGGAGCCCGACAAATCCCCCGAGTGCCCGAGGACGATGTCTGCCGATGCGGCTGAACTGGCTATACAAAGAAATAGCGCAGCCAGCAAATTGCCAACGCGTGAAAAATCAGAAACTCTTATGACCATGATTCTCTTCCATAAAAAAGCACTTGTTATAAAAATCAAACATCCATCAATCCTCAGGCTAGCCAAGTCCCCTCTCGAGCTGGCTAGACACCTTTCCAAACGGGCTTCCTCCTGGCGACAAAAGCATTCACGCCTTCCCGAAAGTCATCGCTGCCGTAGCAGCGGCGAATCAGGTCTTCATCAGCCGGCAAGCCTTGGCTCACCAGCCGGCGCAGACCTTCCTTGGACACGCTTTGCGTGACTGGCGCCAGCGCAATCAGGCGTTCGCACAGCTGCGCCAGCGTAGCATCTATTTCGCCAGCCTCGCTGATCTGGAGGAGAAAACCGCAGTCCAGCGCTTCGTCGGCCGCAAGAACTTCAGCCAGCATCAGCATGCGCTTGACACGCAGCATCCCGAACACGGCACTCAGCCGCGCCAGATTGGCCACCGACAGGCAGTTGCCCAGTGTCTTTGCAATCGGCACGCCAAAGCGCGAGGTGGGCGTAGCGATGCGGAAATCGCAGGTCGTGGCAATGGCCAGGCCGCCGCCAATGGCCCAGCCCTCAATCACGGCCACGGTGGGCATGCGAAGCGTTTCCAGCTGGTGGATGCATTGGTCGATCTGCTGCTCATAGGCCACGCCTTCATCGCCGCTGCGAAAAGCCTTGAACTGCTCGATGTCGGTGCCGGCCACGAAGGCTTGGCCGCCGGCGCCCCGAAACGTGACAACGCGGACCGCGGCATCGGCCTGCAACTGCTCGCAAATCTGGCCGACTTGTTCGTACATCGCCCAGGTCATGGCGTTGCGTGCCTGCGGGCGGTCAAACAGCACAGAAGCGATGCCGCCTTCAATCCGCAGATGAACCGTGCCTTCGCTCATGCTGAAAACGCCCCCTGGGCTTCAAGCACCGCCCGTTCATCGGCGCCAATGCCGAGTTCTGCCAGCACCTCGTCGGTGTGCTCGCCCAGCAAGGGCGGCGGCATTCGGACCTGCTGAGGCGTTCCCATGAGCTTGACGGCAAAACCGATGTTGGGCACTTTGCCTTCCACCGGATGGTCAATCTCGATGCGCATCTTGCGGTGCTTGCCGTGCTCGCTTTCAAACGCCTCCGGATAGCTGAGGATGGGACCAGCGGGAATACCGACCGCCAGCAGGTCATCGATCCACTCGGCACTGCTACGGGTAGCAAAGGATTCTTCAAGGAGCGTGATCAGTTCGGGCCGGTTTGCCAGTCGCAGCGACACGGTGGCAAAGCGCGGGTCTTCAATCAGCTCTTGACGTTTCAGCGTTTGGCACAGCTGCTTCCAGAGCTTCTGGTTGGTCGCGCCCATGACGAAATAGCCATCAGCCGCCTTCACCGCCTGGTAAGGCGCACTCATGCGGTTGGCCGTTCCCAGCGGCTCGGGCGGCACGCCGGTGCCCCAGTACTGCGAAATGTCCCAGACCGAAAATGCCATGGCCGAATCGAATAGCGAGGCGTCAATGTACTGGCCCTGCCCGGTCGCCTTCGCACCGATGTAGGCAGAGAGCACGCCATAGATGGCGAACAATGCGCAACCGATATCGGCCACTGGCACACCTGCCTTGACCGGTGGTCCGCCCGGATAGCCGGTGACGCTCATCACGCCCGACATGGCTTGCGCCATCAGGTCAAAGCCGGGCCGGTTGGCCCACGGACCGGTCTGGCCAAAGCCGGAAATACTGGCATACACGAGTGCAGGATTGATTGCGCTGAGCACCTCATAGTCAATGCCCAGCCGCTTCATCACGCCAGGCCGGTAGTTCTCGATCAGGATGTCGGCGTCCTTGACCATCCTGAACAGCACTTCGCGGCCGGCGTCAGTCTTGAGATTCAGCGTGATGCTGCGCTTGTTGCGGTTCATGTTCAGGAAGCCCATGCTGTCGTTGCCCTTGAGCTTGAAGCCCATGGCACCGCGTGTCTGGTCACCACCGTCGGGCGACTCGACCTTGACGACGTCAGCGCCCAGATCGGCCAGCAGCATGCAGGCATACGGACCGGCCATGACCTGGCTGACGTCCAGCACCCGAACGCCGGCCAGCGGGAGAGGACGCGTCATACAAATCCCTCCTTACAGGCGGCTGCCGCGGAACCGGCTTCGCCGGGCCGCTGGTGGCGCCCCCTTGAGGGGGAGGCGGCCGCCGGCCGCTTCGGGGGGGAGATTTTAATCATGCGTCGCCCTTCACATTGGCCTCTTTCACCACCCTGGCCCATTTTTTCGCTTCGACCTTGATGAAGTCGCCGAACTTTTCAGGAGAGCCGCCGCCATCCTCGGCGCCGTACTGTTCGAACTTTTCAGCCACGTCGGGCATCTTCAAGACCTTGTTGATGTCCTCGTTCATTCGCCTGGCGTAGGCCGCAGGCAATTTGCCGGGGCCGACGAGGCCATACCAGGTGGTGGCTTCGAAGCCCGGAAAGCCCGACTCGTCCATCGTCGGCACATTCGGGTGGCCCTTGGCGCGCTTGGTGCGCGTCTGGGCAATCGCGATGGCCTTGCCGCTTTTGACATGTGGCGTAGCTGCCGTCATGGTGTCAAAGCTGTAGTTGATTTGGCCGCCTATCAGGTCGGTAAGCATGGGGCCCGAGCCCTTGTACGGAACGTGGATGGCATCGATCTTGGCCGCCAGCTTGAACATCTCCAGCGCCAGGTGCTGGGCCGATCCGTTGCCGGCCGAGCCGAAGCTGATCCTGCCCGGGTTCTTCCTGCACAGCTCGACCACATCCTTCACTGTGCGCGCCTGCTGGTGCTCGTTGCAGATCAGCAGATTGGGCGTCACGCCCACCAGCACGACAGGCGTGAAGTCGGTTTCCACGTTGTAGGTCATTCGCGGCGTGAGTGCCGGTGCAATGGCGTGGCTGTTGATGTGAGCCATCAGTAGCGTGGTTCCGTCGTGGGGCTGCTTGGCCACGTAATCGGCGGCGATCATGCCGGCCGCGCCGGCCTTGTTTTCGACCAGCACCGGAACGTGCCACATGACGCCGAGCTTTTGCGCGATAACGCGCGCCAGGATGTCGGTGCCGCCGCCTGGCGCAAAGCCGACGATGATACGGATCGGCCCGGTTGGCAGCGACTGCGCCCAGAGCATGGGGGCAGCAAGTAGGGTCGCTGCGGCGCCGGTGACGCTGATAAAGGTTCTGCGTTGCATGATTTGATCTCCTGACATGAAAGAAATAGGCCTTTTGCGCTTATGACACAAGCGCTTAAAGCTACTAATTTGATAGCAAATTAAATATCGCCTCAAGCCGCCTTGCGCTGCGGCACGAACGCGGCGTGGCTTGAAAAGTGGTCCATGGCGGCTTGTACACCCGAGCCTGCCAGCCTGACGCCGGCGAGCTTGAGGCCCATCTCGCAACCGCTCAGGGCGGCCATCAGCGTCAGGTCGTTGCAGTCGCCCAGGTGGCCGATGCGGAACATTTTCCCCTTGACCTTGCCCAGGCCGGTGCCCAGCGAGCAATCAAATCGCTCGTAAATGATCTTGCGCACCGTGTCGGAATCAATGCCTTCGGGCGTCATCACGCCAGTCAGCACGGGCGAATACACGGCAGCATCGGCGCACTGGATTTGCAGACCCCAGGCCTTGACAGCCGCACGCACCCCTGTTGCCCAGCGCTGGTGGCGAGCAAACACGGCATCCAACCCGTGCTCCAGCAGCATGTCACAGGCTTCACTGAGGGCATACAGCAAGTTGGTGTTGGGCGTTGACGGCCAGTAGCCGGCCCGGTTCATCTCGATGATTTCGTCCCAGGCCCAGAAAGCTTTTGGCAGCGTGGCTTTTTTGCTGGCTTCAAGCGCCTTGCTGGAGATGGCGTTAAAGCTGATGCCGGGCGGCAGCATCAGGCCTTTTTGCGAGCCACTGATGCTCACGTCAACGCCCCACTCGTCATGACGGTAATCGGCCGAGGCCAGGCCTGAAATCGTATCGACGAGCAGCAGCGCCGGGTGCCTGGCGGCATCCATCGCCTTGCGCACCGCAGCGATGTTGCTGGTGACGCCGGTGGAGGTTTCGTTATGCACCACGCAAACGGCTTTGATACTGTGCTGGGTGTCGGCTTTCAGGCGTTCTTCAATCAGGCTGGCCTGCACGCCGTGGCGCCAGACATCGGCGCCGGGATAGCTCATCACCTCGGTTTTAAGCCCCAGCCGTACGGCAAGCTTTTGCCACAGCGCTGCAAAGTGGCCGGTTTCATACATCAGCACATGGTCGCCCGGGCTCAGCGTGTTGACCAGCGCTGCTTCCCAGGCGCCCGTGCCCGAGGCCGGGTAAATGATGACGGATTGCCTGGTCTGGAAAATTTTCTTGATGTCTGCCAGCACCTTGAGGCCCAGCGCGCCAAACTCAGGGCCGCGGTGGTCAATGGTGGGCAGGCTCATAGCCCGCAAAATGCGATCCGGCACCGGCGAAGGACCTGGAATCTGCAAAAAATGGCGGCCGGTGGGGTGAAAGTCGAGCGTCAACATGTGGCATGTTCTCCTGAAGTAATTACGCTATTTTTTGCATACAAAATTCATTTGTCAATGAAAATTAACACCAATTAGGGTTAACGATGGATTTGACACTTTTCTTTTTTGCATACAAAATTTAAGCAATGTCAGCAGAAATCATTCCCATCCCTCGCGCCGCACTGCATGAGCAGGTGGCGCACCGCCTGCGCCAGATGCTGGTCGAAAACCGCATCTCGCCCGGCGCCAAGCTCAATGAACGCGAGCTCAGCGAGGTGCTCAATGTCTCGCGTACCCCGCTTCGCGAGGCGATCAAGATGCTCGCTGCCGAAGGGCTGGTCGAGCTGCTGCCCAACCGCGGCGCGATTGCGGTGGAGCTGACCGAAGCCGATGTGCTCAACACCTTTGAGGTCATGGCCGGGCTGGAAGCCCAGTCGGGCGAACTGGCCACCCAGCGCATTACCGACGACGAGCTGAATGAAATCAAGGCCATGCACTTTGAAATGCTGGCAGCTTACACGCGCTGCGACCTGCCTGGCTACTACCGCCTGAACGCGGCGATCCACGGCGCGATCAACGCTGCCGCGAAAAACCCGGTACTCATCGCCACTTACAACCAGGTCAATGCGCGCCTGCAGGCATTGCGCTTTCGCTCCAATCAGGACGAGGAAAATTGGCGGGATGCTGTCAGGGAGCACGAGCAGATGGTGGCCGCATTGAGCGCACGCGATCCTGCCGCAATGCGTGCCGTCATGTCCCTGCACCTGGCCCACAAACTGGACACCGTGATTCAGCAGCTTCGGGCGGCCGCTGAGGCAAGCCACCAGCCCTCCAAAGCCTGCCCCCCTTTTTTACAAAAGCCCCCATGAACGCACCCCTCCCTCTCAAAATCACCCAGGAAGCCGCAGCCCATGCCTACGACGACGTGGCTCGCGTCAGCAATGAGGTGACTGGCCGCCTTGCCGCCCGGCTGGCGACAGAAACCCAAGGCGAAGTGCTGTTTTCAGGCGCTGACCGGGGCCGCTACGCGACCGATGCGTCCATCTACCAGATCATGCCGGTCGGCGTGTTCGTGCCGCGCACCGCAGAGGACGTGAAAACCGCACTCGATATCTGCCGCGACCTGCAGGTGCCCATCGTCCCGCGCGGCGGCGGTACCAGCCAGTGCGGCCAGACAGTGGGCGCGGGCCTGGTCATCGATTACTCCAAACACGTTCGCAACATCCTGGATGTGAACGTGGCACAACGCACCGTCGAAGTCGAACCTGGCATCGTGCTCGACCACCTCAATGCCGCCCTCAAGCCGCACGGCCTGTGGTATCCGGTCGATGTGTCTACCAGCGCCCAGGCGACGCTGGGCGGCATGGCTGGCAACAACTCCTGCGGCAGCCGCAGCATCGCCTACGGCAACATGGTGCATAACGTGATCGGTGCCACCGCCTGGCGTTCTGACGGCAGCTTGCTGGAACTGGGTCGCTACGACAATGCCAGCGGCCCGGCACGCCAGCTAGGTGATTACGTCAAGGCACTGTCTGACCAGCTTCGCCCCGAACTGGAGGCGAACTGGCCAAAGGTGCTGCGCCGCGTGGCGGGCTATAACCTTGACATTTTCAACAACCAGAACGAGAAACCGTATACACAAGATGGCTCGGTCAATCTGGCGCACCTGCTGATTGGCAGCGAAGGCACGCTGGCGCTGACCAAATCCCTCAAGTTGCGCCTATCTGAACTGCCGCGCGCCAAAGTGCTGGGCGTGGTGAACTTTCTGACGTTCTACCAGGCCATGGATTCGGCCCAGCACATCGTCAAGCTGGGCGACGGGACATTAACAGCGGTGGAACTGGTTGACCGCACGATGATCGAGCTGTCACTGCAAAATCCGGCTTTTGCGCCGACGGTGCGCACCGCGCTGATCGGCCGGCCCGATGCGATTTTGCTGGTGGAGTTCTCCGGCAATTCCAAGGCCGAACTCACGCCCAAGATCAGGCAGCTGGTTGAGCTGATGGGCGATCTGGGCCTGCCTGGATCGGTGGTCGAAATGATTGACGATGCGCCGCAGAAAAACCTGTGGGAAGTTCGCAAGGCCGGGCTGAACATCATGATGAGCCTCAAGGGCGACGGCAAGCCGGTGAGCTTTATTGAAGACTGCGCCGTGCCGCTGGAGCATCTGGCGGAGTACACCGATGCGCTTACGCAGGTCTTCCGCAAATACGGCAGCAAGGGCACCTGGTATGCCCATGCGTCGGTCGGTACGCTGCATGTGCGGCCGATATTGGACATGCGCCGCGAGGGCGCTTCCAAAATGCGCGCCATTGCCGAAGAAGCATCGGCCTTAGTGCGTCATTACAAAGGTGCTTATAGCGGCGAGCATGGCGATGGCCTGTGCCGCGGCGAGTGGGTGGAATGGCAGTTTGGCCCCAGGATCAACGACGCATTTGCCCAGATCAAGAATTACCTCGACCCACTGAGTCTGCTCAGCCCGAAGCGTATTGTTAATCCGCCCAAAATGGACGATACCCGGCTGATGCGCTTTCCGCCCAGCTACAGAGTGATTCCGATCCAGACCGCGCTGGACTGGAGCGCCTGGAACGTGCAAAACGATCCGGTGACCGAACAAACCAGCGCACCCGGCACCGGCGGCGACCCCGCTCAGGGCTTTGCCAAAGCGGTGGAGATGTGCAACAACAACGGCCACTGCAGAAAATTTGACGCTGGCACCATGTGCCCAAGCTACCGCGTGACGCGTGACGAGAAACATTTGACGCGTGGCCGCGCCAATACCTTGCGCCTGGCTTTGTCCGGCCAGCTGGAAGGCATAAAAGCCGAAGACGCCTTCACCAGCGATGCGGTGCAGGAAGCGCTGGACTTGTGCGTGGGCTGCAAAGGATGCAAGCGCGACTGCCCCACCGGGGTGGACATGGCCAAAATGAAGGTTGAGTTTTTACACCACTACAAGGCCAAACATGGCTATACGCTGAAAGACAAGCTGGTGGCCTATCTGCCCGACTATGCCCACTGGGCCAGCCGTATTGCGCCACTGCTTAACCTGCGCGACAAAATTCCGGGCCTGGCCGCGCTGAGCGAAAAGATGATGGGCTTTTCCGCGAAGCGCACGCTGCCTCAGTGGAAGACACAGACCTTCTTCAACTCGGGTACGGTCAGCGCCAGCCGCGAAGATGTTCTGGCTTCAGCCAAGCCGGTCGTGCTGTTTGTTGACACCTTTAACGGCTATTTTGAGCCAGACAACGCCAGTTCAGCATTAAAAGTGCTGCAAGCCGCCGGCTACACGGTGCACGTTGCTACCAAAACCGTAGCAGATGGAAAAAGCCTGTGCTGCGGCCGCACCTACCTTGCTAGCGGCATGGTGGACAAAGCCAAGGCCAAGGCGAGCGAACTGGTCGCCGCCCTGCTCCCCTTTGCCGAAAAAGGCATCGCAATCATTGGGCTGGAACCCTCGTGTCTGCTGACGATGCGCGATGAAATGCTGGTGATGGGCCTGGGTGATGCGGCCCAAACCATCAGCCGGCAGGCCCTGCTGCTCGAAGAATTTCTGGCGCGCGAGGCGGCTGCTGGCCAGCTCGAAACCCTCAAGGCCCGCCTCCAGCCGGTCAGCCAGCCGATCCTGCTGCACGGCCACTGCCACCAGAAAGCCTTTGGCGCGGTTAGCCCGATCATCGACGTGCTCAAGCTGATTCCCGGCGCCAATCCCGAACTGATCGAGTCCAGCTGCTGTGGCATGGCGGGCAGCTTTGGTTACGAAGCAAGCCATTACGAGGTGTCAATGCAGATGGCCGAACTCAGCCTGCTGCCCGCCGTGCGCAAGCAGCCCGAGGCCATCGTGGTGGCTGATGGCACCAGCTGCCGTCACCAGATCAGGGACGGCGCACAGCGCGAGGCGGTTCATGTGGCGGTGCTGCTGGCGCGGCAACTGCAAGGCTGACGATGAGTTGAATTATTGAGCTTGCCACAATTCGTCACAGCATCCGCGTCATTGCCAGCGCAGCGCGGCAATCCATGGCTGCGCCTTATTGACGATGGATCGCCACGGCCTGCGGCCTCACGATGACCTCTAACCAGTACCGCTCCAGCAGTTTGTGCGACGGGCTCATGGCCTTAACCAGTCCACCACTTCTGCCAGACCTGGTTGTCGGTGCCGCGCACAAACACGTGTTCGTGGTTTGGACCCATGGAGCCGAGCGCTGGCTCGGAGGCCAGCACGCCGCCGTCGTTGTGCCGTGTCCAGCCGTGCCAGGCGTTGTTGAACCAGGCCTTTTGCCAGAGCGCGTTGTCTGCACCGCGGACGTAGATGTTGCAGACCGCGCTGTTGCGCGAGATCACGGACGGGGCACCCACGAAGCCACCCGCAGGCGCACCAAGCGCGACCCAGCCCGACCACCCGGTCTTTGGAAATAGGCGCTCATCCCAGCCAATTTGCCTTCTGCTGAAATCGCACATTGCCAAAGTATTTGCACTCATCAAACAAGGAAGCTGCGCGCCCGGCGGGAAACAATTGACACAATTGTTGTTAGGCACCGCGAGGTGACCGCTGGTGGTGCCGCACCCACACGATCCATACTCATCCGCAGCGCCGAAAATGTGGCACGATTCATTGGCAAACACCCGATTGATGTTGTCTGGGCCCCAGCCATCATTGGCATAGTTCATCACCACTTTCTCGACAATGGCGTAGGCGAAGTGGTTAAGAGGATATTTCGTGAAAAAGGCTACGTAGGACCAGTCAGTGTGCCGACTTGATCGCAGGTCGTTGGCGTACTGCTGATAGCCTGTCCGGCCAGGTCCGTAACCCATCGCTGCGAGGGCGGCGTCGCGCCAGTCGCGTTCGAACCGCTCGTAAGGCTCAACCACTCCCGAATACGGCCCGGGTGCGGACGACACCGTGACAATGCGGATTGTCGTAGACGAATGAAACCCTGGCCCTGGGTTCGACAGTGGCCAGCCAGCCAAGTCCTTCCTGAACCTCTTGCACGATTTTGATCCGCTCTGCGGCAGTCAGAACTTCGGCCCCTGTGTTTCGTGACACCAGGACGACGCCGACAGCCACCGAACCCACCATGTAGCGACTGGTGGGCGTGCCAGTGGATCGGGCCACGATCTCCGTGTCGGCGGCTGCCCGTGCGAGTTCTTCGGGCGAGCCGAACTCACGTGGGGGCTTGAACCCGGGAGTGTCCCAGGTCAGCCCCTCAGTTGATGATGGAGCGCCAATGCCCCTGCTCTTCTTGGCTGCAATGGCCGCATTCCAGGCATTGACCGCCAGTTCCGAACCCTCATCAAGCGGCTGGGTTGGCTGCTCAGTGGATGCAGTCAAAGCCGTCAAATCCGTTTCATCAGGAAGTTCTGCCACAAACACCATAGGGCTGAACTGCTGGACGATCCGGCCGCCCAGTCGTGATATCTCCTCGCCAGCAGCAGCCATATCCACCGTGAACCGCAATATGATCTTGGCCATCATCTGTTCTCCTTGAAAAAAATTGCTGAGCCAAAGTAACGACCATTCCTCAACGGCAATTCGCCAGATGACTAAATTTGCCTTGCTGCCGGGCAGTTATACGCTTGCTCTGGCCAAGCCTCCATCGCTTTCAAAGGCGGATAGTTACGAAGCGTATTTATTCGTAATTAATCAAACGAACTTTTTCAAAGTGGCGTTTTGAAGGGCGCATTTGTCGTTTTCATAAAACAAGGGTGCGGCTCGATTCTGGACTGATCAACTTACGAAGTGGGGGCGCAGGACGCCTTCAAACTCCGTTGCAATTAGCTGCAAAAGACGCATCATTTGCATCCCCATATTCGGCTACGAGGCATGAAGCTACGCAGCCTCTGCAGGCCGGTCTTCAATCAGGCGTCCCGGCAGAGCAAGTCGCCGTGAAGCGGGGGCAGGCTCCAACAGCAAAAACTTCCTGCTCAATCTGGCGCCAGGCATTACGATGCAGGAAAAACCAGTACCGCCTTCAGCCATGACTGACATCCTGACCGTTACCATGAATCCCGCACTGGACGTGTCAACGTCAACCGCCCGGG
>JAYWDL010000333.1:0-4106 GCA_043779865.1 Polaromonas sp. | reverse complement strand
CGATGTTGCCGCCTATGCACGACGCTTCGGCCGACGTCGGATCAACCGCGAAGACAAAACCAGCGCGCTCGGCGGCGTCCGCCACGCGCTGGGTCACCACGCCCGCTTCGGTCCACACGGTGGCGACCGGGTCGTCCAGGCCGGGCAGCGAGAACATCTCGACCTCGGTCATGGCTTCGAGTTTTTCGGTGTTGATGACGGCCGACTTCCAGGTCAGCGGAATCGCACCGCCGGTGTAGCCGGTGCCGCCGCCGCGCGGAACAATCGTCAGGCCGAGCTCGATGCAGGCCTTGACCAAGCCGGCCATTTCGATCTCGGTATCCGGTGTCAGCACCACGAAGGGGTATTCGACGCGCCAGTCGGTGGCGTCAGTGACATGCGAGACGCGTGACAGGCCGTCAAACTTGATGTTGTCCTTGAGCGTCAGCTTGCGCAGCTTGCGCTCGGTCTGCCGGCGCAGGCTGGCGATCTCCTCGAACGAGGCCGCAAAGCGGCTGACAGCGCCAAGCGCCGCCTGCATCAGTTCGCCCACAATCGTGTCGCGCTCGCGATCCGCATCGGGTGTGCGGCGTTTTTCGATTTCACCGAGGCGGTGCTGCAGTGCCTCCACCAGCAGCTTGCGGCGCTTGGGGTTTTCCAGCAGGTCATCCTGCAGATAGGGGTTGCGCTGAACCACCCAGATATCGCCCAGCACTTCATACAGCATGCGCGCGGAGCGTCCGGTATGGCGTTCACCGCGCAGCAGATTGAGCAAGTCCCAGGCGCGCGCACCCAACAGCCGAATCACCACTTCCCGGTCCGAAAACGAGGTGTAGTTGTAGGGAATTTCGCGAATGCGGGCTTCGCGAAGCTTTGCGTCATCGGCAAAGACGTTCAATTCTTGGAGGGTGGTAGGTGCGTTCATCGTGATAATTCTGCAGCTTCGGACCCATGCCCGGCGCTATAGCCCAATATTATCGCAGCGCAACATTTAGCCGGCGGCCACCGGAATGCCCTCATGAAAACCCCGATTGTCTGGAAACTGGCCTTCCGATTAAATAGGCCTGTCACAAATTGTTTTTAAACTGTCCCGTTTAGTTCCACCGGCAAACAGCTTCCAAAAGGCTGGACGTGGTTGCACCGTTTTTGGACGCAAATGGGTGTAGCTAAAGACAAATAGCACTTTATACAATCATAATTATGTTAACTTTCAAGAAAATCTCTTTGGCAACCATCGCCAGCGCCGCCGCCGTCACCATTGCACTCACTTCCCCGGTGTACGCACAAACGGACGCGCTGCGCGCCTACAAAGAAACCGCCACGGCCAGCATTGATACCTGCCAACTGGTTATGAACGACAACATAGCGTCGGCAAAGTGGAAGATACCGCAACCGGGCGGCCTTGATATCTGCCTGGCGGCTAAGAAGGCCGCCGCTAAAGCCGCCTACGAGGCCGCCAACAAGGCAGTAAAGCCGGCCGCGCGGCCGGCACTCAAAGACCACTTGGCCGCCACCTTTTCTGCCCTGAATACCATTGCGCCACTCACCAACGAAAGCGAGTCCGCCTACGAGGCCAGGCAACGCGCCCGCGAGGCGCACCTACTAGACCTATGGGCCAAGGTTGAAATTGCGCTGTAGACCCGCTAATCAGGAGACTCCATGAAAACCCGCCTCAGCACGCTTGCCCTTGCGGCATTCGCCCTCTGTGCACCTCTGGCAAGCCAGGCGCAGACTGAAATTCAATGGTGGCATTCGATGACTGCCGTCAACGGCGAATGGGTCAATGACCTGGCCAGGCAGTTCAATGAGAGCCAGAAAGACTACAAAGTGGTGCCGACCTTCAAGGGCAGTTACGACGAGTCGATGACCGCCTCCATTGCCGCCTTTCGCTCCGGCAATGCGCCGCACATCCTGCAGGTATTTGAAGTTGGCACCGCCACCATGATGGCCAGCAAAGGCGCGGTCATCCCGGTGGCCCAGGTGATGAAGGATGCCGGCGAGAAATTCGACCCGAGCGGCTACATCTCGGCCGTCGCCGGTTACTACACGGCACCGAACGGCCAGATGCTGAGCTTCCCGTTCAACAGCTCGACCACCATTTTCTACTTCAACAAGGACGCCTTCAAGGCAGCGGGACTGCCAACCGACAAGGCGCCGGCCACCTGGCCTGAAGTGGTTTCTGCTGCTGCCAAGCTGAAGGCGTCTGGCCACAAGTGCCCGTTCACCACCGCCTGGCAGGGCTGGACGCAACTGGAAAGCTTTTCGTCATGGCACAACATTGAATTCGCGAGCAAAAGCAACGGTCTGGCCGGCCTGGACGCGCGCATGAAGATTGATTCGCCGCTGCACGTACGGCACATCGAAAACCTGGGGAACATGGCCAAGCAGGGTCTTTTCGTCTACAAAGGCCGCGGCAACGTTCCTGAAGCAAGCTTTGTTTCCGGCGAATGCGCCATGATCAACACCTCGTCGGGCTTTTACGGCAACGTGGCCAAGAATGCCAAGTTTGGTTATGGCCTGGCACCGCTGCCCTACTATCCCGACGTTCCGGGCGCACCGCAAAACACCGTGATCGGCGGCGCCAGCCTGTGGGTCATGTCGGGCAAGAAACCGGCCGAGTACAAAGGCGTTGCCAGGTTCTTCAGCTTTATCTCCACGCCTGAAGTTCAGTCGGCCAGCCACAAACGCACCGGCTACTTGCCCGTCACGACTGCGGCTTACCAGCTCACCGAAAAGTCGGGCTTCTACAAGGAAAACCCGGGCACGGACGTCGCCGTGACGCAGATGATTCGCAAGGTGACCGACAAGAGCCGCGGCATTCGCCTGGGCAACTACGTGCAGGTGCGCGCCATTGAGGACGAGGAACTCGAACAGGTCTGGAATGGCAAAAAGACCGCCAAGGAAGCGCTCGACACCATCGTCAAGCGCGGCAACGAGCAGCTGGAACGGTTCCAGAAGGCCAACAAGGGCTGATAGCCTTAGCCGAAGAGAAAAGGCCCGCATGCCGGGCTAAACTCAGCCCGCCTTGCCGGCTCTTGTGAAAAGTGCGGCCAGGCGGGATTTTGATTTAAAGGCTGTATGGAAAAACGCGTTGTCTTTCGATCAAGCTGGTTGCCCTGGCTGCTGCTCGTACCCCAAATGACGGTCATCCTGGTCTTTTTCTTTTGGCCAGCGGCGCAGGCCCTGCTGCAATCCTTGCAGCAGCAAGACCCCTTCGGCACGTCGATCGAATTCGTCGGATTTGACAACTTCAGGCAGCTGCTGAAAGACCCGAGTTACGTCGAATCATTCAAGACTACCGCGTTTTTTTCAGTGCTCGTCGCTAGCCTGGGCATCAGCCTGTCGCTGCTGCTGGCCGTATTTGCTGACCGCATCAGCCGTGGCGGCACTTTTTACAAGACCCTGCTGATCCTGCCGTATGCCGTGGCCCCTGCCGTGGCGGCCGTGCTGTGGGTGTTCATGTTTTCACCCTCGCTCGGTGTCGTGGCCTATGCACTGGGCAAGTTCGGCATCGACTGGAACCACCTGCTCAATTCGGGCCATGCCATGACCCTGATCGTGATGGCGTCAGTATGGAAGCAGATCTCCTACAACTTCCTGTTTTTCCTGGCAGGCCTGCAGTCGATTCCCAAATCGCTGATTGAGGCCGCCGCGATTGACGGTGCGCGTCCGTGGCGGCGCTTCTGGACCATCCAGTTTCCGCTGCTGTCGCCCACCACTTTCTTTCTGCTGGTGATCAACGTGGTGTACGCGTTCTTTGACACCTTTGCCATCGTTGATGCAGCCACGCAGGGCGGGCCGGGCAAGGACACGGCCATCCTGGTCTACAAGGTGTACTACGACGGCTTCAAGGCGATGGACCTGGGTGGCTCGGCCGCGCAGTCGGTCGTGCTCATGGTGATCGTGGTTGCTTTGACGGTCATTCAATTCCGCTACGTCGAGAAGAAAGTCCAATACTGATGAGCCACTTGCAGAATTCCCGCGAATTCGGCTTGGAGATTTTCGTAGGTACATTTAAATTTTCAACCTCAAGGTCCGAGCGGCACTTTGACTCGATTTCTGCTCGAGGACGTCGGTTTTCTCGCCCCTTGCGCGATCAACCTCCTCGCCCGGTGTGGCGATGCTCT
>JAYWDL010000332.1:0-4106 GCA_043779865.1 Polaromonas sp. | reverse complement strand
ATCAGCAGTTTGCACGTCGTGTTGACATGGGTGCGCTGGCAACGTGCGGCATACCAGGTGTAACCAATCTCGACGCGTTTGACCGCCGGAAGTATGTCATGGTAGCTGGTGCTGCCGAGCACTGTTGCGCTGGCCTGGTCGAGAACCGCAAAGGCGAAACGATGGCCTTCCTGCCGGGCCGCCAGCGCGGCTTCAACATAGTCACGTGTCTGATCAGGCTCGGGCACCGATGTAACGCGCAGCTTCCACAATTCGCCATCGGCGGCAGCGGTACGCAGCCCGGTTTCGTGCTCAAGCGCCAGCGGGACGAGTTCAATGCCCCGTGCCGCCAGGGTAATCGCCTCTACGAAATTCACGGGATTTCGTTTGTCCTGTCGGCCCTGGCACGGCGCCAGCGTCGCGCCAGCTGCAGGCCCAGGCCGCCACCCAGACCTACCAGCACAATGCCGCCCAGCGCACTGTTACCGTAGCCGGCCGCAAAAATGTCCAGACCCAGCAGCCGGCCCAGCCAGAAGCCGAGCAAGGCGCCGCCCAGAAAGCCGATGGCGTCTGACAATCCTTCGATCAACAATGATTTCTGGCTCATGATGCTGGCCTGGTGGTTCAGCGGTTGTTACGCTGCATGAACACCAGTTTTTCGAACAGGGTCACGTCCTGTTCATTCTTGAGCAGGGCGCCGACCAGCGGCGGCACCGCAACTTTCTGGTCACTGCTTTGCAGCGCTTCCAGCGGAATATCTTCAGCCAAAAGCAGCTTGAGCCAGTCGAGCAGTTCGCTGGTCGACGGTTTCTTTTTCAGACCCGGCAGACTGCGCACGTCATAAAAAGTCTTCATGGCCGCTGCCAGCAACTCCTTTTTGAGGCCAGGAAAATGCACATCAACGATCTGCTTCATGGTCTCGGCGTCGGGAAACTTGATGTAGTGAAAAAAGCAGCGGCGCAAGAACGCGTCAGGCAATTCTTTTTCGTTGTTCGAGGTAATGAACACCAGCGGCCGGTGTTTGGCCTTGATCAGTTCACGCGTCTCATAGACGTAAAACTCCATGCGGTCTATTTCTCGCAGCAAATCGTTGGGAAACTCGATGTCGGCCTTGTCAATCTCATCAATCAGAAGCGCGACCGGCTCATCTGCCGTAAAGGCCTGCCACAGCACGCCTTTGACGATGTAATTGTGAATATCCTTGACTTTTGCATCGCCCAGCTGGGAGTCCCGCAGGCGCGACACGGCATCGTATTCATACAGGCCCTGCTGCGCTTTGGTGGTTGATTTGATATGCCACTGCAATAGCGGAAGACTCAGCGCCTGCGCTACTTCTTCGGCCAGCATGGTTTTGCCGGTTCCGGGCTCGCCCTTGACCAGCAGGGGGCGTTTCAGGGTGGAGGCAGCATTGACCGCAAGCATCAGGTCCGGCGTGGCAACGTAGTTTTTTGAGCCTTGAAATTTCATGATCTTGGGGGTGGGCGTGTGAAAATTGGGGGTAACAGACGGGATTATGGACAACTGGCCGTGAGCAGGCAGGCCCAGATATAATCCACCATTGTTTTATACGTTGACTTCTCACCTGATTGTGCGCGCAAAATGAATAAGCTGTTCACCACGATATTCGCCCTGGCTGTCTCATCCGTGACGGCTGCAAGCCTGGCTCAGGACATCAAGGGCGATGCCAAAGCAGGCCAGACCAAGAATGCGATGTGCATCGGCTGCCACGGTAGTAAAGGTTACCAGGCGTCTTTCCCCGAGGTGTACAAGGTGCCGATGATTTCGGGCCAGAGCGCCGGTTACATCGCTTCCGCTCTGCATGAGTACAAAAAGGGCGAGCGCAAACATCCGACCATGCGCGGCATTGCCGATTCGCTGACGGATCAGGATATTGCCGATCTGGCGGCCTATTACAGTGTTCACGGTGTAGTTGCCGGTGCCGAGCTTCCTGCCAAGCCTGCCAAAGAGGCCAGCGCAGAAGTGCAAACTCTGCTGAACAAAGCCAATTGCGCGTCTTGCCACGGTGCCAATTTCAGCAAGCCGATTGACCCTTCTTATCCCAAGATTGCGGGTCAGCATGCCGACTATCTGTTTGTGGCGCTCAAGGCTTACAAGACAGACAATAACCCGAAGGTCGGTCGCGCTCATCCCATCATGGGCGGCATGGCCAAGCAGTACACCAATGCTGAACTCAAGTCCATAGCCAACTACCTGGCGTCCGTGCAAGGCGACCTGAAAGTCATTCCCGAAAGCCGCTTCCGCTAAGTCAGCGAACAATCTTTCAAGCAAAAAGCCGCCGGATAAGCGGCTTTTTTGTGGGCGCCTGACAGTCGATGGTCTGCCCGGGCTTTAATCCCGCGTGGCATGGCGCTGCACACAATCGATATAGGCCGCGCCATCGGGCGGGAGGGCTGAGCGCTGGCTTTCCCAGACCATCTGGCCCAGGCATTCCATGGTTTCATGGTGGGCGTCATGCAGGGAGTCTCGCCTGGCAGTCAAAAGCTCCACCGCCTGGCGAATGCCGCGCGGCTGGTCGATGGAACACTGCTCGCTGATCGACAGGTGCATCGACAGATGCAGAAAGGGATTGGTCTTGCCGCCCTCCACGTCATACATTTTTTCAAGCGCAGCGTCTGCGTCCCTAAAGTCGGCATGGTATTCAGGATGCTCATCCATCCACTGGCTTGCTATGGTTTCTATAGCTTGCAGCGGTTGACTGCTAAGCGCTTTGGCATAAACAGAGCAAAAAAACCGGCGAACGTCGGCTTGCGAGGGCGTAAACATGGCCAGAGCGTATCACGCAGCCTGATTTCGTTGCAGCAGTGATGTTTTCATCTCGGCGTTCCATTGGTACAGGGCACTTCAGTTGCATGACAGGAAGCGTAAAAGCCTTACATTACCCGCAGGGCGGCGAAGTTCCGGGACAGGGCCGCCCAAAGACCCACAAGCCCGGCAAGGAAACTTCGATGAACACAGCACGCATTGCAGGCATTATTTTGATCGTTGCCGGCCTGGCCGGATTTTTTACCGGCGGATTCAGTTTCACCAAGGACAAGACCGCCGCCAAAATCGGTCCGATTGAGTTGACGGTCACCGAAAAAGAATCGGTGAACATTCCCCAGTGGTTGAGCCTGGGTGCCATAGCCTTGGGTGCCATCGTGCTGGTGATGGGTTCGCGTAAATCCTGATTCATCTTGCTCCTGGAGACAATTGAATGATCAACAAGATTGCCCTTTCCATTGCCGATGCACTCGCCGATGTGAAAGACGGCTCCACCATATTGATTGGGGGATTTGGCACCGCCGGCAACCCCACCGAACTGATTGACGGTCTGATCGCGCAAGGCGCCAGGGACCTGACCGTTGTCAACAACAATGCCGGCAATGCCGAGGCAGGACTGGCTGCCCTGCTCAAGGCCGGGCGCGTTCGCAAGCTTATCTGCAGCTTTCCCCGGCAGGCTGATAGCCATGTGTTTGACAAGCTCTACCGTAGCGGCAAGCTGGAGCTGGAGCTGGTGCCGCAAGGCAATCTGGCCGAGCGCATGCGTGCCGCTGGAGCCGGCATTGGCGCTTTTTTCTGCCCCACGGCTTACGGCACCGAACTGGCCAAAGGCAAGGAAACGCGCGAGATCAACGGCAGGCATTACGTGCTTGAATACCCGATTCATGGCGACGTGGCCCTTATCAAGGCTGAGCGGGGTGACCGCTGGGGCAATCTGACCTACCGCATGTCGGCGCGTAATTTTGGACCCGTCATGGCCACGGCTGCGAAGCACACGGTAGCGACGGTGCACGAGATTGTGGCGTTGGGCGCACTCGACCCCGAGAGCATCGTGACGCCAGGCATCCATGTCAGCCAGGTCGTGCGAATTGAGCGCGTCGCCACCCAGGCCGGCGGCATTAAAGTCAGCGTCTGAATGCCTTAACACCCATAAGGAACAAGCATGATAAGCTATCAAAAACGGAGCAAGGAAGAATTGGCCAGGCGCGTGGCGGAGGACATTCATGACGGAGCCTATGTCAACCTCGGCATCGGCATGCCGACCCAGGTGGCCAACCAGATTCCGGCCGGGCGCGAGGTCATCCTTCAAAGTGAAAACGGCATTCTCGGCATGGGGCCGGCACCCG
>JAYWDL010000331.1:0-4115 GCA_043779865.1 Polaromonas sp. | reverse complement strand
GCCCCCAAAGCCGAAAAAACACCCAAAGCCACCACGCCCAACCCGTCCGAGCCCGGCCTGTTCGATGAGCCGGCAGAAGCTGCTCCCCGCGGCCCGACTCCCGGTTTTGACACCATCCTGACCTGGGAAGACTTCGACACTTGGCTGGCCCGGCTCGAAGCCGCCGAACTGGTGGCGCTGGACACCGAAACCACCTCGCTGGACGAAATGGTGGCCGAGATCGTCGGCATCAGCTTCAGCGTGACCCCCGGCGAGGCGGCCTACATTCCGGTGGCCCACAACTACCCGGACACGCCCGCCCAGTTGCCGCGCGACGCGGTGCTGGCCAGGCTCAAGCCGTGGCTGGAAAACCCGGCCAAGTTGAAACTCGGCCAGAACATCAAGTACGACCGCCACATGTTCGCCAACCACGGCATCGAAGTGCAGGGCTACGCCCACGACACCATGCTGCAAAGCTATGTGCTGGAAGTGCATAAACCCCATGGCCTGAGCAGCCTGGCCGAGCGGCATTTGGGTCGCAGCGGCATCAGCTTTGAAGACCTGTGCGGCAAGGGCGTGCACCAGCTCACCATTAACCAGGTGGACATCGCCAAAACGGCAGAGTACGCCTGTGAAGACGCGGACATGACGCTGGCCGTGCACCGCGTGCTTTGGCCGCAGCTGGAGGCCAACGCCAAGCTACGCGGCATTTACGAACTTGAAATCGCCTCCAGCGAAGCCCTGTACCGCATTGAGCGCAACGGCGTGCTGATCGATGCGGCCACCCTGGCCAAGCAAAGCGGCGAACTGGGTGCGCGCATCCTGCAGCTAGAGGCCGAAGCCCACGTGCTGGCCGATCAGCCGTTCAACCTCAGCAGTCCGAAGCAGATCGGCGAAATTTTCTTCACCAAGCTGGGCCTGCCAGTGGTCAAGAAAACTGCCACTGGTGCCCCTAGCACCGACGAAGAAGTGCTGGAAAAGCTGGCCGAAGACTATCCGCTGCCCGCCAAAATTCTGGAGCACCGGGGCTTGAGCAAGCTCAAGGGCACCTATACCGACAAGCTGGCCCAACTCGCGCACCCGCGCACTGGCCGCGTGCACACGCACTACGCGCAAGCGGTGGCCGTGACGGGCCGGCTGTCGAGCAACGACCCGAACCTGCAGAACATTCCCGTGAAAACCGCCGAAGGCCGGCGCGTGCGCGAGGCTTTTGTGGCGCCTGCCGGCAGTCTGATTGCGAGCGCCGACTACTCGCAGATCGAGCTGCGCATCATGGCGCACATCAGCGAAGACGAGGCTTTGCTTCGTGCTTTTACCGAAGGCATCGATGTGCACCGCGCCACCGCCGCCGAAGTGTTTGGCGTCGCCGTGAATCAGGTCAGCAGCGAGCAGCGGCGGTACGCCAAGGTGATTAATTTCGGTTTGATCTACGGCATGAGCAGCTTCGGCCTGGCGCGCAACCTGGGCATCGAAACCAAGGCGGCTGCCGCCTACATCGACAAGTATTTCCAGCGTTATCCTGGTGTGAAGAACTACATGGACGAAACGCGGCTGTCGGCTAAAAGCAAGGGCTATGTTGAAACCGTGTTCGGCCGGCGCCTGTATCTGCCGGAGATCAATTCACCCAACGGCCCGCGCCGCAGCGGCGCCGAACGTGCCGCCATCAACGCCCCCATGCAGGGCACGGCAGCCGACCTGATCAAACTCAGCATGAACAAGGTGCAGCAGGTGCTCGACGATGAAAAGCGCGGCACCAAGATGATCATGCAGGTGCACGACGAACTGGTGTTTGAAGTGCCGGAAGCAGAAGTCGAATGGGTCAGGGCCGAAATCCCGCGATTGATGGCGGGCGTGGCTGATTTGAAAGTGCCCTTGCTGGCGGAGATTGGGGTGGGCGAGAACTGGGAAAAAGCCCATTGAGGGCGCATTGAGGCTTACCCGGCCCACCAGACATCATCATCGTTAAATTGCCAGTAGGCCCTTCCACGCTGCGCGGATTCTTTTTTGATCGGTGGTGCTCAATACCCCAGCCTTGCGAACGACCAGGCGATGGTCCAGCGTGAACAGTTTGAGTCGAACCACGCAGTCCGTCGGCAGACCCGCCGCTTCAAGATTTCCAATGGTGTAGTCACCTGGCCAGCTCGACTGCTCGGCGCTGGTGATCATGGCCAGCACGCTGTGTTTTGTGGTCTGATTGAACGAGTCGTTGGTCAATACGAGTGCCGGGCGGCGTTTGCTGGCGTTGAGATCGGTAAACGGGAAGGGCACCACGACCACGTCGAATGGCTGAAGATTCAACGCAGTCATCACAAGTCCTTGAAGGCCCGGTCGTCCGCCTTGCTGGACCACTCGGTCAATGTGCCCTCCAGCGCCTGGGTGAAGGCGAGGTCCAGCGGCGTAGCACGACGCAGCCTGACTTCGTTCCCATCAATTTCGAACCCCACCATGTCACCCGCCCTGAGCTGCAATACCTTGCGAACACTAGTGGGTACCGTGGTCTGAAACTTGGCAGTCAGTTTGGAAGTTTGGAGCATGGTATTACTTTCTTACGTTACTTCAGTATAGAGGTAAAGTGGCTTGTCCGTCCATTTGACCTGCGCAAACCGGCCCTACACCCAGGGCGCGATGGCTGAAGGTCAATGCACGAATCAGGCAGCAGGCCGCCTTGAACCACATGATCTGGTCAGTGGCCGAGAAAATCTCGAAGCTGTCGGGGGCGTTCGAGCTGTTTCGCGGCGACATCATGTTTTTCGGCGACATCATTTATTCATGCACGCCGGAAAACGTCGGGCCTGTCGTCCGGGGCGACGTGATTGAATGCCATATCGACCGCTTGCCGGAGTTGAGCGTCAGGATCGTCTGAGGCTGCCCCCGTGCCTTCGCCCGCTGGCCCGCAACGGCCGGCAGGTTTTCAGGCGGCGCAACGCCGTTTGAGGGGTAATAGTCGCGCGGTCTGCAAGAATTTCTGATCCTGACCAGACTTTGCAATATCTTTGTTTTTTTTATTGCCCAATCACCATGCTAGACAAGAACCTGAAAAACGAATTCGATTCCTTGCTGCCGGGGAAAAGCACCGAAGCGGGCGCCAGCCGCCGCACGGCGCTTAAAACAGCGCTGGGGGTGGGCTATGCCGCCACGGCTATGCCCATCATGGCGCAGACGGCCATCAAGACGTCGTCCGAAGGGCTGACGGCTGGTGAAACGAGTTTTGAGGTCAACGGCTTCAAAGTGCCGGCTTACTACGCAGCGCCCGCCGGAAAAAAGAACTTGCCGGTGATTCTGGTCATTCAGGAAATTTTCGGCGTGCACGAATATATGGTCGATACGGCACGCCGCTTTGCCAAGGCTGGTTACCTCGCCATTGCGCCCGAACTGTTCGCGCGCCAGGGCGACCCGGCGCAGTATGCCGAGACTGCCAAACTGATCGCTGAAGTGGTCTCGAAAGTGCCCGATGCGCAGGTGATGGGCGATCTGGATGGGTGCGGTGAAATGGGCCGGTGCCAACGGCGGCAATACCCGCAAAGTCGGCATCACCGGTTTTTGCTGGGGTGGCCGCATCACGTGGCTTTATGCCGAGCAAAGCAAAAATGTGAAGGCGGGCGTGGCCTGGTACGGCCGGCTCGTTGGCCAGCCGACAGCGCTGACGCCCAAGCATCCGCTTGATTTGGCCGCCAGCTTGAAGGCCCCGGTGCTGGGGCTTTACGGCGGACAGGACGGGGGCATTCCGCTGACCACAGTCAATGAAATGAAAGGCGCCCTGGCCGCTGCCGCCAGGGGCAATGCAGCCGCCCGGCGCTCTGAATTTGTGGTCTACCCCGACGCACCGCACGCCTTTCATGCCGACTACCGGCCCAGCTACCGCAAGGACGCGGCGGAGGATGGATTCAGGCGCGCCATCGACTGGTTCAGGACTCACGGCGTCGCCTGAGGCGCTGGCCTGCATCAAAGCCGCCACACGGATCGGGCGGCGGCTTTTTTCATGGGTGTGTCATCGCGCCGTGGCTCCATCGGTAAAATAGGAGCGCAGGTTTCTGAAATCGGTTGCGAGTTGCGCGCGGGAAGGCCGACACGCACAACACATTGATGAGCCTTGGCAGGGTTGGGAGGCCCCGCCGACAGCAGGAGTCAGGCGGGTA